>JAZQPN010000351.1:0-18558 GCA_045628585.1 Bacteroidales bacterium
CGACAAACACTTAAAATTATGACACATTTCAGAATCACATTGTTTGCGGCACTTTTGCTGCTCATCTCCTGCCAAAAAGACCCTCAGCCCGTTAATCCTTCAAGCGGCAACGACCCCGTCGCTCCCATAACACCAGACGACACCGTCGCTCCTGCCATTATCACGCCCGACATTCACGATTTCATGCCCAGCACGCTGCTGAACCTGTTCGGCGAGGAAAACATCCACCAAGGCAACACGCCGCCCGACATTACGGGTTCGTGGCTTGCCAGCAACCTTTATATCGCGGATGTTGATTATGCCGACACGACCTTAGGCTTTCATTCCATAGTTTCCGGGAACCTCACCGGAACCACCTATTTCACATTCCACGATTTCGGGCAAAACAAACTGAAAACTGCGTATTTCATCGCTCATAACAATGCTTCCTATTCATATACAGAATACTCCAACATGGACACAACGGCCTTCTTGTTAAAAGAGCATGAAAATCTGATGATTAACAATCCACTTTTGCCGTCTTGTTTTCAAACCAACAATTTCGATTTCAGTCTATTTGACAAAGCCTATATCATTGGTGCCGATGATCAATTCACCGTTTATTTTTACGACATAGTATTAAATCAGATTCCGGAAGACTTACCTTTTCTACCAAAGAACTTTTATCCAGTTTCTGCAAAAATAATTTCCGGCAAAGCCTTGCGCGACCAAGACGGAAACATCACAGGCATCGCCGATTTCAGGGCTGGACAAGAAGTCGTCGGATACGTTAAGGACGGCAATGCTCTTCAAATGTTAATACAGCAAGGCATGCAGCCAACTCCAGGCGACGCTTGGATTATGACCAACCAAGACATCAACTTGACTTACAGCGAATTTAGTTTGGAATAACGACAAATCTTTGCACAATAGAGACGTTGCGCGCAACGCCTCAACATGGAAAATCACCGTCGGTTTGGGCTGGCGGTGATTTTTTTCGTCTCAAAATGAACCTTTTTCCGTCTTTTTCGGTTATTTTTGCAACAATTAAATGACAACAAATAATAAGTTGAGACAATTCCAACACATATCAATATCATTTTCACAAACACAAATTCCCACGAATCAAACATAAATTTCCATAAATCGAACTGATACATAGACAATTATATTTTTTCGTTTCATTTACGATAATTTGCGTTCAGCGAAGCAAAAAAGCTATTTTCGTTATAGGTTATTTTTTAATTTTCACTAAATCATCAGACTATGATTTACTACTTTTCCGGCACGGGCAACAGCAAATATGTGGCCCAAAGACTAGCAGAAGCACTCAACGACACCCTCTGCGACATGGCCACCACCGACATCCGTTACACTGACAGTCAGACACTTGGCTTCGTGATACCTGTCTACTATTGGGGCATTCCCAACATCGTCCTCGACTTTCTAAAGGATTTCAAAACAAGCAACGAAGCATACATTTTTCTTGCTTTCACTTGCGGCGGCAGCACGGGAGCGGCAGGAAAAATGTTTGAAAAGGCCCTCGGACGAAAAACCGATGCGCAGTTCTCCGTCATCATGCCCGACACCTGGACACCGATGTTCGATGTGAGCGACAAAGCCAAGATGGAAAACATTCTCGATGCCGCCGAACCAAAGATTGACGAAATCATCGGAAAAGTAAAAGAAAAAGCCAAAGGCGATTTCAACCGCCACAAAGGTTTCACGCCTTTGACGCCTTTGGTCTATCCTTCATACAAGAGGCAGACCACGCTGAATTTCACCGTCAGCGAGGATTGCATCAGCTGCGGCCTTTGCGAAAAGCTGTGTCCATCGGGCATCATCAAACTGGAAAACGGCAAGCCAGTCTGGACTTCCGACAAATGCGCCTTCTGCTTAGGCTGCCTGCACCGCTGCCCGAAATTCGCCATTCAGTTTGGCGGGAAGACCAAGAAACACGGGCAGTTTTACAATCCGAGGGTGAAATAAAAGAACTATTTATTCACTTTAGGCAAAAACGTCACAACCATTATTTCGTCATTTTTCCAATTTCTGCAACGTAAAAAAGCAACAATCCATGGCTAAAACCTTTCGCACAACGGCAATTCTTTCCATGCTTTTAATTTTTTCATTAAATTGCAATGCACAGAAAACCAACGTGTTGTTTCTCGGAAACAGCTATACTCAAGTCAACAACCTGCCGAGCACCCTTGTCAATCTTTCGCAAGACGCCACCCATTCCATGATGGTCGAGAGCAACACGCCAGGCGGCTACACCTTCGACCAACATTCGCAAAACGCGACAAGCCTCGAAAAAATCAGGAAAGGCACTTGGGATTATGTGGTTTTGCAAGAACAGAGCCAGATGCCAAGCATTGATTATTACCGATATGGCAACATGTATCCTGCCGCCGAACGCCTTCGCGACAGCATCATGAAATACAACCCTTGCGCCGAAATCATCCTCTACATGACTTGGGGACGCCGCGATGGCGGCCAGCAATGCGAGAACTACGGCGACGGCCTCTATTGCAGCGCCGACTTCCGCGATTTCGACCACATGCAGGACACCATGACCAGTTCCTATTACGAACTGACACAGCGACTTAAATGCAACTGCGCCCCTGCCGGCGAAGCCTGGCGCACCGCCATTCACCAAACCGATTTCAACCTCTTTTCTGCCGATGGCAGCCACCCTTCGACCTACGGAACCTACCTGACAGCCTGCGTGTTTTACGCCAGCATCTGGAACGAAAGCGCAATAGGTTTAAACACCGCTTTTGAAATCAGCGAAGACGATGCCCTCACCTTGCAGGAAATCGCTGACGAAACCGTCTTCAGCAGCGGAACAGAATGGAATTTGATTCCAAAAGTCACGGCAGATTTCGATATTTATTTCGTTGACGGACAAACTATTAAACTCAGAAACAACAGCCTAAGCGAGTATCCCGAAACAAGTTATTTATGGGATTTCGGCGACGGCACCACTTCCGAAGAAGCCGAAACCCTTCACGAATATGCCGAACCTGGCACCTACCCCGTTTCCCTAACCGTGACAGGCTGCCATCAAACCGACACCAAGACAGAGGAAATCGTCATTGAAGACACAAGCACAATAGACTTAAACATTCACAGCACAACAATTTACCCAAATCCGGCACATGATGGAATCCATTTCGCCACGCCTGCTTTCGGCGGACTCATCATCAGGAACGCCTTAGGTCAAACCGTGCTGAAAAAGCAAATGAATGGCGAGACCCATCTCGACCTGTCCGATTTGGAAAACGGCATTTACTTCATCAGCATAGAAGCGAAGGAAACACGGAATTTCCGACTCGTAAAACAATAAAACAACGGACACAATTCCATCGGTTCTTCAGCAATGGAAAACGGTCATCGAATTTGAAAAAAGGCACAAATTTTCGTCACAAAACACACTGTGACGAAATTCATTTGTTCCGATTTTCATCCCTAAATAGCCGCATTTCGTCCCAAAAACGGCATTTTTCATCCCAAAAACGACACAAAAGACACTTTTTCACACCAAAGCACAAACAATCGCCGTATCTTTGCACCGAAAATTGAAAACACAGCATTTGCAATGAAAGAAGTAACAAGAATTTTCGACATCCTCGACGTCTACACCGAGAAGTGGCCAGAGCAAAAAGTTGCACTCGCCAAAAAGGAAAACGGCACTTGGATAAAATATAGTCCCGAACAATATCAAGACCTCAGCCGCAAATTGGCTTACGCTTTTATTGAACTCGGCATTCAGCCCGACGACAAGATTGCGATCATCAGCAACAACCGTCCGGAATGGAACATGGTTGACATGGCCGTCCAGCAGATTGGCGCCATCCTCGTTCCAATCTATCCGACCATCACCAAGGAAGACTATCTTTTCACCTTAAATAATTGCGAGGCGAAATTCGTCATCATGGAAGGCGCAGCGGTGATGAACAAAATCGAGGAAATCCTTCCCGACACGCCAAGCCTGAAACACATCTACACGATGGTCGACCGCGAGAAATATCCTTATTTCCAGCAACTTGTCGAATTAGGCGAAGCGAATCCCCATCCCAAAGAGCTGGAACAAAGGCGCAACAACGTCAAGCCCGAAGATTGCGCCACCATTATCTACACATCGGGAACCACCGGCGTTCCGAAAGGCGTCATGCTTTCACACGCCAACCTCATGGGACAGCTGCACGGCATTGAGCACACGCCTGCAAAATGGTCGAAGACCGCCCTCAGCTTTCTGCCCATCTGCCATGCCTACGAAAGAATACTGGTCTACATGTACCAATATTTAGGCATGTCGGTCTATTATGCCGAAAGCCTTGCCACCATTGCCGACAACATGAAGGAAATCCACCCGACCATGATGACGGCCGTGCCGCGCGTACTTGAAAAATTCTACGAAAAAGTCATCCAGGGCGGCAACAAGAAAAAAGGACTGGAACGTTTCATTTTCCGGCGCGCCATCAAGCTCACCGAACGCTACAGAATCGACCCTGACGAGCGTTCCGCCATCTACAATTTCAGAATCAAAATGGCCGACAAACTGGTCTATTCCAAAATCAGGGCACAGTTGGGCGCACAGAATTTCGACATCATCGTTTCGGGCGCAGCAAGCATATCGCAAAAGATTGCGGGTTTCTTTTCCGCCATCAAAATGCCTGTGTATGAAGGTTATGGCATGACAGAGACCTCACCCGTGATTGCCGTAAGCGACAACTCGAAAGGCGGCCGTGAAGTAGGAACCGTTGGAAGGGCTCTGCCTGGCATTGAACTGAAAATCAACGAAAACGAAGAAATCATCTGCCGCGGCCACAACGTGATGATGGGCTATTACAAGAATCCTGAACTCACCAAGGAAATCATCGACGAAGACGGCTGGCTGCACACCGGCGACATGGGTTACATTGATGAGAAAGGACGGCTTTTCATCACGGGCCGCCTGAAGAACCTGTTCAAGACCTCGATGGGCAAATACATCAACCCGCAGATTATCGAAGAAAAATTCGGAGAATCGAAGTTCATCGAAAACATCGTAGTGTTTGGCGAAGGGCAAAAATTTGCCGCCGCACTGATTGTTCCCGACATGAATTTCATCCAGTCGTGGAATAACCGCAATAGACTGATTATCAATAAGAACAAAAAAGAAAAGAAAGAAAAAATTGAGGCATTGACCGATGCTGAAATCAAGGCCATCATCGCCAAGGAAGTGAAGCACTACAACACTTTCTTTGGCGACACGGAACAAATCAAGAAATTCGAGATTGTCAACGACAAATGGACCATCGAAAACGGAATCATGACGCCCACTTTGAAAGTGAAGCGCAAAGTCGTCCAGCAACGCTACAAAGCCTTGATTGACTCCATGTTTGCATAAACCAAAAACCATCTATAAATGCTCGCAGAGACGGACTTCCGCTTGGAGGTCCGTTTTTTTGTGTAGCAGAGAATGTTGTCGGTTACATTGCTTTGGACTCACAAAGCTTTGACAAAACATTAGGATTCCGAAAACTCGCAACCGCTCGTTTTCTTTTCTTTTTTCAACGCCAATTGCTGCACATGCGTCACCGAAAGATTTGGTAATTTCAATAGGAAACGGCCAGAGGGCGAAAGCAAAGA
The DNA here is from genome assembly GCA_045628585.1 of Bacteroidales bacterium. Taxonomy (GTDB): domain Bacteria; phylum Bacteroidota; class Bacteroidia; order Bacteroidales; family F082; genus Limimorpha. Next base: position 5,617 of record JAZQPN010000351.1, read on the forward strand.
TTTATGAAAGATTCGTGTTTGATCTTTTTCCGAAAGATACGCGGAGACTAAAAAAAGCCAATAATATACTTTTAGACCCAGCATGAAGGCTTTAAAATGAAAAGGAGCTATATACATGACGGCACAAAAAGCGTTTACCGTTCCCATCCACCGTCAAAAAATTGTTTCTATTGACAAAAACATAAAAAACATACACGAAAAACATTTTTCAATAGGATGGAACTTTGGTTTCTGAAGGACTTTATTTTTCATGTTTTTCCTTTGCCAGCAATTTGGCCGACAGGCTGTTGTGGAGGTGAAGGACAGGGCGTCAAGCTTGCTTGAACGGCATGGCGTTCGGCTTCACGACATATTCGCATAGCGAATTGATTGATGGCAAAGTGTTTTTCTTGTTTTTGTTTGTGCCAACAGGTAAATAGTTTCCAAATGAAAAGGCCAAAAGGTTAGTTTGAATCGAGCGGTTGCGGGATTCAGAGACGAACAGAGAAAAGTTTTGTAGGTTTTGAATATTTTGGTTTTTATTAAACGAGAATTAATTGTGATTGATTTGTGGGAAAAAATTGTTTCTCAAATAAAAAGTTCATAACTTTGCCCCCAAAATTGCATAACACAAAACGCTTATGAAGAAACATTTACTTACCCTTGCTATGCTGCTCATCGCATGCATGAGTTTTGGACAGAAAAACGTCCTCGTTGAAGAACTGACCGGCACATGGTGCCAATGGTGCCCGGGCGGCATGTATTACGGCGATTCGTTGGTGAAAGCCTACAGCAACGTGATTTTCGTCGCCATCCACTGTGAAGACCCGATGGAAAATGTCGAATACTACGAAGCCTCAGGACTGACCGGAGCTCCGACAGCCAACATCGGCCGCCATCACCTTGGCGAGAGCATCAACAACTGGTTCCCAAGAATGGAACTTGAGATGCAGAATGATCCTTTGGCCAATGTCAGCGTTTCAAACAATTACGACGCCAGCACACGCACACTTACGTCAACCGTCAGCATTGAAGCTCTTGCCGCACTCAACGGCAGCTACCGCATCGGCGCCATCGTGGTTGAAGATGCCGTAACAGGTCCTGCCCCTGCCTACAACCAAGCCAACAACTACAGCGGCGGTGGTCATGGCGAGATGGGCGGCTATGAAAACATGCCTAATCCGATTCCTGCCAACCGCATCGCCTTCGACCATGTCGGCAGAAAGCTCTTGGGCAGTTACAACGGAGAGGAAGGCTCAGTGCCCGCCAACCTGCAAGCAGGCGGAACCGCATCGACCGAGTTCACCTACACGATTCCAGAAAACTTCGACCCGAACTACATTCGTGTCATCGGTGTCCTCGTCGCTCCCGATGCCAGCATCGACAACGCTGCCATCAGTGCCTACCTCAACGGCAGCAGCAATGCCGCACCGAAGTTCACCTCATCCGGGAACACCGAAGCCCACGTCGGACTGAACTACCTTTATAATATCTATTTCCACGACACCGACGACGAATCGGTCAGCATCAGCGCCACCACCCTACCCGACTGGCTCAGTCTCGAACAGTACGGCAGCAAATCGGCCGTCCTGCGAGGCACGCCAGACGAAACAGGCGACTTCAACATCGTGCTGCAAGTCAGCGATGGCGAAAACACAACCGAACAGTCTTTCACCATCAGCGTGGCCGACCCGCTCAACGGCAGTTGGGAACTCATAGGCAACCGTGCTTTCAGCGAAGCTGAGTTTTCCGTCTTCAGCCTCATGGCCGACAACGAAGGCAACACCTACGTCTTTGGCAACGAAGGCGGAATAGCCACCGTATACAAAAACGCCAACGGCAGCGAGAATTGGGAAAAATTAGGCGACACGCAGACGCCTATCAGCGTCACGCCTTCGAGCATGGCTATCGCCTCAAACGGTGATGTCTATATCGCCTTCGACGAAAACAACGGCACCGGTCACACCATGAAATGGGACGGCAGCAGCTGGCAGGCTATCGGCAATGCTTTCAGCGGTCCCGAAACCAAAATTTTCCTCGACCACAACGACACGCCTTACCTGCTCCATCGAGATGCCTCGGGAGGCTACATGGGCGTAGCACACCGCCTGGAAAACAACACCTGGGTGCCACTTGGCGACGGCCTCTATTCAAGCTACGGCTACTGGCACGAAATGGCTTTCGACAGCAACAACACGCCATACGTTTCATATACCGACTATAGCGACGGCGACGAAGTCTATGTCAGCAAATTCGAAAACGGCAACTGGCAACGCATAGGCGGAAGCCTCGGCATGGCCTACTATTACACCGAAATCGAATTTGACAGCGAAGACAACCTCTATGTGGGCAACAACAACTATTCGACCCGCAACATCGACCTTTTCCGCCTTGAAAACGGCGCATGGCAATGCGTGGCAGAAAACATCAGCGGATGCCAGACCGAAAAATTTGACATGACCACCAACGGCACTGACATCATCCTCGCCTTCATCAACCAAAACGAAAGCAACAAGCTCAGCATGGTGAAATTCGACGGCACGGATTGGGAACCCGTTGGTCCGACGACTTGCACCGACGGACAAATCAACAACCCTGTCGTAACCATCAACGACGGCACCATCAAAGTCGCCTTCACCGATGCCGACATGGAGAACAAGGCCACCTGCATGAGATACGCCCAGGCCAGCATACTCTTCCCGCCTACCGACCTGCAAGCCGAGCTCGTACAGAACGACTGGGTGAAACTGAGCTGGAACACACCCGTTCAAGGCACACCCGAAAACTACCTCGTCTACCGCAACGACATGAGAATCGGCGAAGCCTTCGGTTTTGAATTCACCGACGAAAACCTCCTGCCCGGCACATATCACTACACCGTAACGGCAAAATACGAAAACGGAGAATCGACACCTGCCGGACCCACCACCATTGAAACCACGCTGAACGTCAGTGAAACAGCCAACAGCCTTTGCATCTACCCGACCATGGTGACATCGGCAGTTACCGTTGTCAGCAACAGCGACTGCGTGTTGGACATTTACAACTGCATGGGACAAAAAGCAATGTCAGTCAGCATCAGCGAAGGCGAAAACCACATTGATGTTTCAGGCTTGGCCGACGGCACCTATTTCATCGCAAACGGGAACCAGATTGCCAAAATCATAAAGCAATAAGGATTTTTAGATTTATTGAAGGAAAAACGAGCGAAATTAGAGTTTTGATTTCGCTCGTTTTTATTTTACTGGCACAAAACAAAAGAAAATATTGGCGTCTGCTAAAAGTTTAGCGGACAGCAATAAATAGAAATCCTTTTTTTACAGCATAAACTCAAATTCATTTAGCATGAAATACGACGAAGCACTTTTGAACGTATAGCATTTCTACGTCCTTTTTAATGGATTTTTATCACAAATAAGACTCAACACAAGTTAAATTACTATCTTTGCACACACTAAATTTGAAAACAATGGTAAGTTACAAGGAATTAGGGCTTGTGAACACCCGTGAAATGTTCGCCAAGGCAGTCGACGGCGGTTATGCCATTCCTGCATTCAACTTCAACAATATGGAACAGCTTCAGGCCATCATTATGGCTGCTGTTGAGACCAAATCACCTGTCATTCTGCAAGTTTCGAAAGGCGCACGCAACTACGCCAACCAGACTTTGCTGCGTTACATGGCAGAAGGTGCTGTCGGTTACGCCAAGGAATTGGGCTGCGAACATCCCGAAATCGTGCTGCACCTCGACCACGGCGATTCATTCGAACTATGCAAGTCATGCATCGACATGGGTTTCTCATCCGTTATGATTGACGGTTCGGCACTGCCATACGATGAAAACGTGGCCGTCACGAAGAAAGTCGTCGAATACGCCCACCAGCACGATGTCACCGTCGAAGGCGAGCTCGGCGTTTTGGCCGGCGTTGAAGAAGAAGTTTCGGCTGCCGAAAGCCACTACACGAAGCCTGAAGAAGTCATCGATTTCGTCACCAAGACTGGTTGCGACTCGTTGGCCATCAGCATCGGCACCTCGCACGGCGCTTACAAATTCACGCCCGAACAATGCACCGTTGACCCAGAAACTGGCCGTCTGCTGCCTCCACCTTTGGCTTTCGACGTCCTTGAAGCCGTTGAAAAACAGCTTCCGGGCTTCCCGATTGTCCTTCACGGCTCATCATCAGTGCCACAGGAAGAAGTCGACACCATCAACGCCAATGGCGGCTGCCTGAAGGCTGCCGTCGGCATTCCTGAAGAGCAACTTCGCAAGGCCGCCAAGTCAGCAGTCTGCAAGATCAACATCGACTCCGACAGCCGTCTCGCCATGACCGCAGCCATCCGCAAGACCTTGGCCGAAAAACCTGCCGAATTCGACCCGCGCAAGTACCTCACCCCTGCCCGCGACAACATGAGAAAACTCTACATTCACAAGATTGTCAACGTTTTGGGTTCCGATAACAAACTGATAAACAAATAATATGAATCTTTCACCACTTACCGCCATATCACCCATCGACGGGCGTTATCGTTCAAAAACCGTCGAATTGGACGACTTTTTCTCAGAATTCGCCTTGATCCGCTACCGCGTCATGGTCGAAGTCGAATATTTCATTTCGCTCTGCGAACTTCCTCTGCCTCAATTGGAAAAGTTCAACGGCGACTATGACGACCTTCGCGCCATTTACGAAGAGTTCCAGCTTGAAGATGCCGAAGAAATCAAGGAAATAGAAAAGGATACCAACCACGATGTGAAAGCCGTCGAATATTTTCTGAAACGCCGTTTCGACGAAATGGAACTTTCTGAATTCAAGGAATTTCTGCATTTCGGCCTGACCTCGCAGGACATCAACAACACGGCCGTTCCGCTTTCGATGATGGAAGCCCACAAACTCGTGGTGAAACCCGCATTGGAAGACCTGATTGAGAAACTGGAAGGCATGGCGAAGGAGTGGAAAGACATCCCTATGCTGGCCCGCACCCACGGTCAGCCAGCCAGCCCGACCCATTTGGGCAAGGAAATCTACGTTTTCGACGAGCGTCTGAACGACCAGATGAAGATGCTGAACAACATTCCGTTCACGGCAAAATTCGGCGGTGCCACCGGCAACATGAACGCCCACAAAGTGGCCTACCCCGACACGGACTGGCCTGCCTTTGCCAAGAAATTTGTCGAAAAGAGCCTGAAACTCAGGCGCCAGCAGACGACAACACAAATCGAGCACTACGACAACATGGCCGCCTATTTCGATGCCATGCGCCGCATCAACACCATCCTGATTGACCTCTCGCGCGACATTTGGATGTATGTCTCGATGGAATATTTCAAGCAAAAAATCAAGGCCGGAGAAGTCGGTTCGTCAGCCATGCCGCACAAAGTGAACCCGATTGACTTTGAAAATGCCGAAGGCAACCTCGGCATGGCCAACGCCATCTTCACCCACCTCAGCAGCAAGCTGCCTATCAGCCGTTTGCAGCGCGACCTGACCGACTCGACCGTCACCCGCAACATAGGCGTGCCATTGGCCCACACCATGATTGCCCTCAAGTCGCTGATGAAAGGCTTGGACAAACTGCTGCTCAACGAAGACAAAATCCGCTTCGACTTGCAGCAGAACTATGCCGTTGTCGCCGAAGCCATCCAGACCGTCCTGCGACGCGAGCAAATCGAAGGCGCCTACGAACTGCTGAAAGGCCTCACCCGCACCAACAAGCACATCGACAAGGAATGCATCGACAACTTCATCAACGAGCTGCCTGTCAGTGAGAGCATTAAGGAAGAGCTAAGAGCTATCACGCCGGAAAACTACACCGGATTTACGATTTAACACAATAAAAACTTAAAGTGTGGAGTTTGGAGTCAGTAAGACAAATTGTCCGAACGCTCCAAAGTCCACAATTTTAATTGCCAAGTAGTCCTCAAGTCAAATAATATGAACAAAAGAAAATTCGGAAGAATTCTAACCTACGTCAAGCCCTATTGGTTTGACGTCGTTTTAAACCTCGTTTTCAACCTGATAACGATATTTTTCTCCTTGTTTTCGTTCGCCCTCGTTGTACCATTCCTGAACCTTCTGTTTCAGACTGATGCCATCGAAGCGGTGACGAAGCCTGAATTTGCCCTTTCCGCCGACTACCTTTTGGACTACCTGAACTATTTCATGTGCAACCTAATCACCGAAAGAGGTCATTATCAAGCACTTATTTTTATTTGCATCGTCTTGTTGGTTGCATTTTTCTTCCGCAATTTCGGGCGGTTCTTCGCCTGCTATTTCATGGCGAACGTCAGAGTCGGAGCCGTGAAAGACATCCGTCGCGACATCTACAACAAGATTCTGATTCTGCCTTTGTCATTCTACAGCAACCAGAAAAAAGGCGATGTTTTGGCACGCATAACCACTGACGTTCAGGAAGTTGAAGTCTCAATCCTGAACTGGTTGGAGATGCTCATCAAAGACCCGCTGACCATCATTTTCTACTTCATCTTCATGGTCAGCCTGAGTCCGAAACTGACACTTTTCGTCCTGTTGATTCTTCCATTTGCTGCACTAATCATCGGAAAAGTCGGAAAAATGCTGAAAAAGGAATCAAAAGAGACTCAGACCCGTTTGGCCGGTATGATGTCGACCGTTGAAGAAACCGTTTCAGGCCTTCGTATCATCAAGGGATTCAACGCAATACGTTACTCCGAGCGCAACTTTGAAGAACAAAACGAAGCCTACACGAAAGTGCTGACAGGCGTACATCGCAAGCGCGACATGAGTTCGCCGATGAGCGAATTCCTTTCCGCCATCGTGGTCATCATCGTGCTTTGGTTTGGCGGCCGCTTGATTTTAGGCGGCGGGAGCAACATAACAGCCGCTGATTTTGTCAGTTACATCGTTGTTTTCTCACAAATCATCTCCCCTGCCAAATCATTTTCGCAAGGTTATTATAACGTTCAGAAAGGCATCGCCTCCGCCGAACGCATTTTCGAAATCCTTGATGCTGACGAAGTCATTACGGAAAAAGACAATCCAATCAAAATCAACGAGTTCAAGCAGAACATTGAGTATAAAAACGTGTTTTTCCGTTATGGGAAAGACGATGTTCTGAAAGGCATCAATCTCAACATTGAAAAGGGAAAACTGGTTGCCTTGGTTGGCGAAAGCGGCGGCGGCAAATCCACCATGGCCGATTTGCTACCTCGATTCTACGATGTCTGCGAAGGCCAAATCACGCTTGACGGACACGATATTAGAGACTACAAAATCAGTGACTTACGTGGCTTGATGGGCATCGTTACACAGGAAAGCATCTTGTTCAACGACACGGTTTTCAACAACATTGCCTTTGGCATGGAAAACGTGTCGCGCGAAGCAGTCATTGAAGCGGCCAAGATTGCCAACGCCCACGAGTTCATCATGGAAATGGAGCACGGCTACGACACCATGATTGGCGACCGTGGCATGAACCTTTCCGGCGGCCAACGCCAGCGCCTGAGCATCGCCCGCGCCGTCTTGAAAAACCCTCCAATCTTGATTTTGGACGAAGCCACATCATCGTTAGACACTGAATCTGAACGACTTGTGCAAGACGCACTTTCAAAAGTCATGGAGCAACGTACTTCAATCGTCATCGCACACCGCCTGTCGACCATTCAGTATGCCGATGAAATAGTTGTCCTGCAAAAAGGCCAGATTGTGGAACGCGGCAAGCACGACGAACTGATTGCCCAAGGCGGCATCTACAAGAAACTTACTGATTTACAGTCGTTCAATTAATCTTTCTTCAAAGTTATCAAGGTTATTTCCTGCGGCACGCCAATACGGAACGGAACAGTGCATCCAATGCCTGTATTGACATAAAGCGCCTGATTTTCTGCCACATACATTCCTTCACTATCAGGGTAAAACCACTTGGCAGGCGTCCACCCGAAAATACGGAATTGCGCAGCGTGAGTATGACCAGAAAGCGTCAAAGGAATTTCCGTATCAAGCACTTCTCCTCTCCAATGGGTAGGATCGTGGGTAAGCAAAATGCAAAACCCATGAGCCTTTTGCATTGCCTTTTTCAAATTGCCACGCTGCACCGGACTGATGCCTTTCCCTGCACAGCTTTGGTTTTGGCATCCAATCACAGTCAATGTATCGCCACCTCGAACGACGAAAGATGATTCATCCAACAACAAATTCCACCCTAACACATCTCGTTCTGTGCGAATCAATTCCGCAACTTTTGCATCACGTTCTGCTTTATTGATTTTGTAATCGTAAGTGGCATAATCGTGATTTCCAAGGACAGAGAAAACCCCGTCACTTGCCCTAAGTCCTCGCAGCATTTCCGCAAAAGGCGCGATTTCGTCAGCCGAAAACGAGACCAAATCGCCAGTGAAACAAATCATGTCGGGATGCAAGCCGTTGACTTTGTCAAAAGTCAGTTTCAACTTGTCTTCATACCCCTTAAACCCCAGCAAATGCAAATCCGAAATCTGAACAATACGATAACCATCGAACACTTTTGGCAAATTCTCATTTTCAAATGTAACTTCCTTGATTTCAGACTTGAATCGGCCAATGAAAAAGCCGTAGCAAATAAAGGCAATGCAGATAATGACCAGGATTAAGGCTGCCCACCCAAATGGTTTATAAGGCACATAAAACCGCGCACACTTGCCGACGAGCCAAACGAGACCATATATACAATGTGTTGCTATGGTCAGAGCAATGCAAAAAAACAGGATGATGGAAAACAGCATACTCGATTCATTTTTTGACACAAAAATAAGGAAATAATACAGCAACAAAATGAAAAAAGGAGGCTTGGGGCCTCCATTCATTTTAATTTTTCAAAAAAATCACTGATTATTCTCGAAGATTTGACTGAAAAGTTTCTTAGTCTTAGCCTGCAGTTCCGGGTTGTTTGTTGCATCAATAGCCTGGATATACTTCACGCGAGCCTGCTGATAGAGGTTGCGGTCAGCCTCAAAAAGGCGCCATTCGTTTTCCTTATAGTCCTTGCACATCATGCCGAACTGTTCGGTAACGAACTCCCAATCCTCGGCAGAGTATTTCGGACCATTTTTCAAGACTTCGGAAGTGAAAGTATCAGTATTTTCAATAATGTCTTTGCCTTCAACGCTCATTTTGTACTCGGCAGGTTTTCTGCTGCAGCCTGCAATGGCGAGCAACATCAATAATAAAATCGGTAAATACTTTTTCATCGTTGCAAATAATTTGGCTGCAAAAGTACGCAATTTTTAATCACCCGGGAACAACTATATTAATAAAGGTGAAAGTTTTTATTTCATAATTCGGAAAAATAATGTAAAATTGCAACCGATTTTAAAGACATAACAACACATAAACAAATAGCAATATGAGCGAAATTAAAGATTTACAGCCGAATGGCATTTGGAAAAACTTTTACAGCCTGACACAGATTCCTCGTCCATCGAAGAAAGAGGCAAAAGTTGTCGCCTTCATGAAACAATGGGGTGAAGAACACGGTTTTGAAACCATCGTCGATGACTGCGTCGCACCAGGATTAGGCAACGTCATCATGCGCAAACCAGCCACACCAGGCATGGAGAACCGCAAAGGCGTCATCCTTCAGGCACACCTGGACATGGTTCCGCAAAAGAACGCCGACAAGGTTCACGACTTTGAAAACGACCCGATTGGAACCCATATCGAAGACGGTTGGGTAAAAGCCAACGGCACCACCCTTGGCGCTGACAACGGTCTCGGCGCAGCAGCAGCCATGGCCATTCTTGAATCGACCGACATTGCACACGGTCCAGTCGAAGCCCTCTTCACCATCGACGAAGAAACCGGCATGACGGGTGCCAACCTGCTGAAGTCTGGGATGCTCAACGGCGACATCCTGATGAATATGGACTCCGAAACCGAAGGCGAACTTTACGTAGGTTGCGCAGGCGGTGTCGACACCATCGGCACATTCACGCCTCAGTTTGAAGCCGTTCCTGCCGGAATGGTGGCCTACAGACTGTTTGTCAAAGGTCTGAAGGGCGGTCACTCAGGCATGGACATCAATTTGGGCCGCGCCAACGCCAACAAGGTCCTGAACGCCATGATGCTGATGGCAGCCGAGAAATACGGTCTCCGCATGGCCTGCATCGACGGCGGCAGCCTTCGTAACGCCATTCCAAGAGAAGCCACGGCCATCGTCGTCGTTCCTGCCGGCAAGGAAGCACAATTCAAAGCCTACGCTGCTGAATTCGAAGCCATCACGAAAGAACAATTCGCTGGCATCGAACCTGAACTTGCCATTTTGTGCGAACCAGCCGAAATGCCAAAGCAAGTCATCGATGTGAAGACACAGAACAACTTCTTCCGCGCCATCGCCCAATATCCTAATGGTGTCATCGCCATGTCAGCCGACTTTGAAGGCACAACCGAAACGTCGAGCAATTTGGCTACCATCAAGATGGAAGACGGCAAGATCATCACGGCCTGCCTCACCCGCAGCTTGGTTGATGCAGAAAAGGACAAACTCGCCGAACAAATCCGCAAGAACCTCACCGACAATGGTGCAGAAGCCTATTCGACTGGCGATTATCCAGGCTGGAAACCGAACATCAACTCGCCAATCCTGCACACCATGAAGGAAGTCTACAAGGCTAAATTCGGTGCCGATGCCAAGATCATGGTCGTCCATGCAGGCCTTGAATGTGGCATTTTGGGTTCGAAATATCCGCATTGGGACATGGTTTCCTTCGGTCCGACCCTCGTTCACCCACACTCACCGGACGAAGCCCTGTTCATCGAAAGCGTTCCGAAGTTCTGGGACTTCATCGTCGAGACTTTGAAGAACATTCCTGAAAAAGAGACACTTGCATAAGTTTCAACTGCAACATAAAAGGAGGCGGAATCTTCGGATTCCGCCTTTTTTAAATTTTTCTCAAAAAAGATTTGTTGCAATTGAAAAAAGTTGTACTTTTGCAGTCCCAAAACAAGGGGTAATATAGTTGTAAGAACATAAAATAGATATACGAAAATGAAACGCACTTTTCAACCATCGAACAGAAAACGCAGAAACAAGCACGGTTTCAGAGAAAGAATGTCAACTGCCAACGGCCGTAAGGTATTAGCCAGAAGAAGAGCCAAGGGCAGAAAAAAACTTACAGTTTCTGACGAATATTAAAAATTAGAAGCCGTTTCTATTTCTTATTTAAGGTCCAACAGAAGACAACCCATTTCGGATTGCCTTCTGTTTTGTTGTGTTTTATTGAACTTGATATTGTGCCAAGATTTTCATCCTATATCTTTTATAAAACACACCCAAGCCTACTCTCAACGGTTTGGTCAAAAGCGGATTTTCATTTTCTAACTCTTTGATTTCATGCACCTATAAATAATTTCCTCTCCCCTACGCGCCAAGTGCATACGCTCGCGCTGGCTTTCCGGGAGTTCGTAATACAGGCGGTCTTCGGTGACATCGAAACCGGCCTTGCGCAACACATCGGCATAATCGCGGCCAAACTGACGCACATGGTCGTATTGGCCAAACAGACGCTCGCGCTCCTTCGGGTCGGTGATGCTTGGGTCTTCGAAAGTATCCACATCAGGGTTGATGGGCACCAGAAGAATCGCCCAGCCGCCGGGTTTCAAAATGCGCTTGATTTCGGCAAAAGCCTTGTTTGCATCGCTCACATGCTCCAGGACATGGTTGCAGATCACCACATCGAAAGTATCGTCAGGCTGCTGAATGGCGGTGACATCCAAATGCAGGTCGGCAATCGGCGAATCGAGGTCGGCAGTGGTATAATCAAGATTTTTCAAGGCCCTAAAACGCTTGAGGAAAGGCTGTTCGGGCGCAAAATGCAAGACCTTCAAAGGCGCCGTGAAGAAGTTGGTTTTTTCTTTCAGATAGAGCCAAAGCAGACGATGACGCTCCAACGACAAGCATTTGGGACACAAACGGTTATCCATTGCCACACCATAGCCGTAGGGCAAAAACTTGCGAAAATGCGAGCCACAGACGGGACATTCCACCTTGTTGCCCCAATAGAAAGGGCGAATGAAAAAACTGAACACATAACTCAACTTGATGAGCCATTGCCGCGGGAAAATGCGTGTAAAAAAAGCGATTAACTTCTTCATGATGCTACTTTTGTGTTGCAAAAATAAACAATTCTCTATATTTGCACCAAATTTAAAAGCATGCAATTTTCAATCATCATACCCGTATATAACCGGCCGCAGGAAATCGACGAACTTTTGGAAAGCCTTTGCCTTCAGACGCTGAAAGATTTTGAGGTGATTGTGGTGGAAGACGGCTCAAGCGAGACTTGCGAAGACATCTGCAAAAAATACACGCAACGATTAGACTTGCATTATTATTTCAAGTCGAATTCCGGCCCAGGTCCATCGCGGAACTATGGAGCGGAACGCAGTCGCGGCGAATACCTAATCATCTTAGACTCTGATGTTATCGTTCCCGAAAACTATCTCCAGATTGTCCACAATGAATTAGCCACCGAACCCGTTGACGCCTTTGGCGGTCCCGACAAGGCACACCCCTCGTTCACGCCCATTCAGAAAGCCATCAACTACTCGATGACTTCGTTTTTCACGACGGGCGGCATACGCGGCGGCGACAAGAAACTCGATAAATTCTATCCGCGCAGCTTCAACTTAGGCATCCGCAGAGACGTTTACGAAGCCTTGGGCGGTTTTGCGCCCATGCGCTACGGCGAAGACATCGACCTCAGCACACGCATTTTCAAAGGCGGCTATTCCTGCCGGCTTTTCCCAGAGGCCTTCGTCTACCACAAACGCCGCGTGAAATTCAGTTCGTTTTTCCGGCAGGTGAAACATTCCGGCAACGCCCGCATCGTGCTGAAAAAGAAATATCCCGACACTTTCAAACTGGTTCATCTGCTGCCTGCGGCTTTCGTTTGCGGCAACATCCTGCTGGTTCTGTTGGCCATATTCTGGTCGTGGCTTTGGCTGCTGCCCATTG
>JAZQPN010000352.1:0-3715 GCA_045628585.1 Bacteroidales bacterium
CTGCTTGCCCAAATCGTCGGCCTTCTGTTCAAGCTGTTCGCGGATGGTTTCCTTGACTGCTTTCTGTGCCAAATCGTGTGAGTAGTAAACCACCGTTCTGACTTCAACATTGCCGTTGTCCAAATCACGGTACATGATAACCGGACTCAAGACGCGGCCAAGACGTTGCGAAACCAGGTTCTTGCTTGCGGCGACGCTCTCGGCCAAGGAAGCGGCCTGCTTGTCGTTCAACTGCTTGTTGGCAAGTTTGTTGTCGATGAGTTCAGTGACTTCGGTTGAAATCTTGCCTGCTAAATCGAGTTTTGCCAGTTCGGTAGCCTGGAACAGAGCTGCGTCGTAGGTCTCGCCCGTAGTCATGGCTTCGCCAGCAATGTATTTTGGATAACCGTTGGCATCCTTTTCAAGCAGATAGCCGAAAGATTCCTTCAGCTGCATGTCGAGTGGAAGATTGCCAGGAGCAACAGTCCAGCCCTGCTTTTTCAGATTCTTGACTTCCTTCTTGATGGATTTGTTGGCTGTCTTTTGGTCTTTCGAGAGTTTCTGTGCGTAAACGCAAGGTGATGCGATGGCTAATGAGAGCACGAACATCAAAAGCATACTAAATTTCTTCATTTCAAATTTCCTTTCTAATTTTAAATTGTTATTACTTGTTGATTTGTTTGAATTTCGTTTAATAGAGTACTTGAACTTTCAGTTTTAGTCCACAAAAATACACTTTTTTTCAATTATCATTACATTTCAATGATTTTCAGCTTCATTTAGAAAAACAATCCACGGTTCGGTGGCACTTGGACGATACAATCCCTCCCAAATTTCATAGCCTTCCTTCACAACCAGCAGTCTTTGGACCTCGTCCTGCTTAGCAAACGGAATCTCAATCCTGAACTGGCCGAAAGCGTCGGTCTGCACTTCGTAATCCAAAAGGCGGGCAGTTGCATTTTCGACAGGCAAACCTGTCTTGAAATCGGTCACGCGGCCAAACACGAGTCCCAAATCGTTATTGCGCCGGATGTTCAGGTTCAACGATTTCTGCACCTGCACCACGGTATCAATCGTCTGATAGCCATCAGCCTCGAAGATTATGCGGACATTGCTTTTACGGTATTTATAGGAAATGTCGTTGAGGAAGACCGTGCTGTTGTCGGCGGCTACGGTCATGGTCTGCAAGGCATTGTCGGCATATTCGCAGGTTAGCTTGCCCTTTTCAAACGGGAGAGCTGGGATGCTGTAGTTCATATCTTCGGCCACATTCACCTTCATCTGCAAAGGCGTAGCGAAGCGCCAGATGAAGAACGAAAGGCAGCCGATGAATGCCAGCACAAAGACGCCAATAATATAGAAACGCGTGCGGCGCCAGAAAGTCTCTTCATTCATGCGGCGGATCACCTGGTCGTACACCACATCGGCATGAGCCGTGAGCATGACGTTCATCATTTCGCTGTCCTTGGCAAGATGTTCCTCCACAGCGGCACGTTCCTCTTCGGTGACATTGCCCTCGATGTAGCAGGCCAGCAGTTCGTCGGTTATTTCGATTTTGTTATCCATGTTTTTATTAGTTATCAGTTATCGGTTTTCAGTTTTCTGTTATCAGTTATCGGTTTTCAGTTATCAGTTATCGGTTATCACTTTTCTGTTCCCTATATCAATTAGCACGCATCAATTGGCTAATAGCTAAATGTTTCTATAAGAGCTCCTACCCCCTCAGCAGCCTCTTCAGCTCCATCCTCGCCTTTTTCGTCAGGTTATACACTGCGCTTACCGTGCATTTCATATCCTTGGCGATTTCATCAGCACCTTTTCCCGACAATTCGGCCAACAAGGCATAGCGTTCACGCGGTTTCGACAGCTTGTCGATGGTCTTATATAGTTCCACACGGGTCATTTCCTCTTCCACGCTGTAACTGTCGGTTTCATCCTTTAGGACTTCACTAATCAATTGAGGCTCCACCGCCACATTTTTAGTCTGACTTTTATGATTTTTTTGAAAATAGCGTACCGCAACCACCGTCAGCCATGTATTCAGGCCAGAGCGGAACTCAAACCGGCGCAGCTTCTCCCAATCGTTTTCGCGCAGATAGAGATAAAACTCCGTCACGAGTTCTTCCTTACAGCCTTGCGATTGGAACACGCTATGCACGATATGGGCAAACATGGCGGCACAACGATGGAAAAACAAGTAGCCAATGGCTTCCTCGTCATTCTCCAGCAGCAAGGCCACCAGTTCCCGGTCGCTCAGTCCATCAAAATATTTGATCCTTTTATCGTTCATTTTTGTTTGTTGTCAGTTGTCGGTTTTCGGTTTTCAGTTTTTTATTTTCAGTTTTCAGTATTCAGCAACATTTGAGACGTCATTTCGACAAGCTCAATGAGCTGTTTTTCAACTTCCCACTCCGTCACTTCAACAATTCTTCTATCTTTTCAACCTGCACTTCATAATGTTCGCCCAAAACAATCAGCAATTCATACATGGCCAATGCTTTCCTCAGATAATCCCTGGCTATCATCTCGGTACCGTAATCATTAAGCAGGACGCCCAAGCAGGCACAGGCCTTGGCATATTTGGCACCCGAAATCAAGAAATCCTGATCCATCATATCGGCATATTCCTGCAACATCAGGATGTCCACCTGAGCTTGGGTTTCGGGTTTGACACTATCAATTGCCGAAACCTCAACTTCAGGATCCATCTCCGGAAACACGACATTGATACTGTTGTATGCCTCCATGACCGTAACATCACGTCCACCGGCAGCAATTGACATGGCAGTTTCCACATCGCCTCGGTTAAGGTTTTCAAAGACTTTCGAAGCCACGTCATCCATATCATCGGTGTTGATGCAGGCAAAACTATTGGCAAGATCTTCCATTTCACTGTAAGCACGCTGAAGCTCCGATTGTGCAGCGGCCAGCCAGTACTCATATTCATCAGAAGAGAGATAACCGTTCACATACTGTTCCCTCAGGAAAGCATTCGTTTCATCGAAACGCGAGATGCAGGCTGTTTCTATCAGGTCGTAATATTTCAGTCTCGCCTCCTTGAGCTTTTCCGTTGGCGCCATGACGATTTTCAGCGTGTCTTTGGTAGTCAATGTCCAACGATCGCTGACATGAACGTTCACTACTTCGTAACCGTATTTCTGGGCACGGATGCCAAACACCACATCGCCCGTCTGATGCTTGCCGAAACAAAGGCGGAATGTGCCGTTACTTTCGCTCGAAGTTGGCTGACAATCTTTCGCCAAAGGTATCGTTATCGAAACGCCACTGAGTTTCTTTCCGTGCGAGTTCATTTCCACCACTTTGCCGTATTGAACCATTTGCGCCTTGGCCATAATGCCAGCGAACAAAAACAGTGCAGTCAGTATATGTCTTCTCATTGTGTTTGTGTTTTCCGGGTTAATAGAGTGTGTTATTTGAAAAATTAGTCCGAAAAAAATGGATTTTTTTATTGGACATTATAAATTGCAAAAATAGCAATTGTTTTTTTGCAACAAATCGTTTTGTACACAAAGTGAAACCTTAGACACAAAAAAAACTTTGGCAATAACACACTTTTTGACCCAAAACGAAGGATATAAGTTGAAAAAGCCGAAAGTCCAGTTTGAATCGAGCGGTTGCAAGATTCAGAACCTAATAAGTAACTATTCTAAAATATTCTACAAAAAAACTTCTCATTTCGACAGGCTCAATGAGCTAAAAATCAGGTTGCTGACAC
>JAZQPN010000353.1:0-13002 GCA_045628585.1 Bacteroidales bacterium
AGCAGAGCATCGGAGATGCGGAACCCGATGACCCCCGATTAGGGGGAATCGGACAGGAAAGGAGAAAAGAGATTGATAAAAGATTTGTTTCCCAAAAAAACAACTTGGGGCCTAAAAGCATATTATTGTCGTTTTTATTAAATTCTCACTAAATCTCTCGCTTTATGCAAAGCATACACCTAAATTATATATCTTTGCACAAAAATCTATCAGTATGAAAGTGAGATTTGAACCTATAGCTGGAAAAACAGCGCAAATCATTGAGACTCTGATGGCTTCCGATGATATGCCGCTGAATGATGAACTCCGTTTCAAACTGCGTCTTTGCATCGAGGAAGCCGTAGCTAATGTCGTCGATTATGCCTACGAAGGCGGTAATGGCTTTGTGGAAGTGGGGACGTCTATTCAAGGCAAAGAACTGTTCATCACTTTGGAAGATTCGGGTAAACCTTTCAACCCGCTTGAAAAGGACGACCCCGACATCACGCTTTCGGCAGAAGACCGCCCAATCGGCGGCTTGGGCATTTTCCTGTGCAAACAGTTGATGGACGAAATGAGCTATGCCTACGAAAACGGAAGGAATATTTTAACAATGAAGAAAAATATCTAAAATCAATAAAATGGACATTACTATCACACAAGAAGCCGAAAAGACGATGGTGGTCTTAAGTGGCAGACTCGACACTACCAATGCTGAACGTTTCCAACAGGATATCGAACCTCTGATGCGTTCGGAAAAACCAGACATCGAAATCGACTGCACCGATATGGAATACACTTCCTCGCAGGGCTTGCGCCTGTTCCTGATGCTTCAGAAAAGCGTCAATGCTCGGCAGGGTAAAATGGTTATGAAAAACATGAAGCCCCAGGTGAAGGAGATTTTCGACATCACCGGCTTCTCCAATATCATTGCCATCATCTGATGAAGTATATTTTCATCATCGGGCGCAAGGACATGAATTCCGACGTCAGTCTGTTGACAAAACAGATTGAGGCAATGAAACCTGTCTTTGATGAGCGTGGCGACACGTGCGAAACCTATTGGATGAAAGGCATTGGAGACGGTACGCGCAAGGTGCGCATTTACAGTGATTTGCATCCGAACGAAAAAGTCTGTTTCGTGGCTTGCGGTGGCGACCGAACCATCGGCGAAGTGGCGTCGGGACTGGTCGGTTTTCAGAACAAGACCATGGCCGTCTTTACGCTTGGCGACACGGGCAACGATTTCGTTAAGAGCTTTCCCAATAAGGATTTCCAGAATGTCAGGGCCTTGCTCGATGGTCATGTCAAGGAAGTCGATATCCTCAAAATCAACGACAGCTATTCGCTGAATGTCTGCGATTTCGGCTTCGATTCGGTGGCTGGCAGCGTTGCCAATGAAATGCTGGAGGCGGGACGTAAAAAGGCCTACGAATGGGGCATCTTCATCGCTTTTCTCACGGCTCGTTTCAATAGGATTAAGGTGATTGCCGATGGCGAAAAGCTCGGACGTCGTCACATGCTGCTTTGTGCGGTTTGCAACGGCCAATATCTGGGCAACGGTTTCAATTGTGCGCCTCGTGCCGCCATGGACGATGGCCTGATGGACGTATGTTTCATCAAGCCGTTGTCGCTGTTGGGTTTTCTCAGGCTCCTGCCCATTTACAGAAAAGGCGAGCATCTGGATCACCCGAAATTTAAAAATAAGATCATATACCGTCAGGTCCGGCATGTTGACGTGTCTTCGGACAAGATGATGGAACTGTGCATCGATGGCGAAATGTTGCCTGGCACCAAGTTCAGCATCGACATCCTGCCAAAGGCCGTCAAACTGCTCCTGCCTGAATAATTCATACGACGATGATTGGAAAACGTTCTTTCTCTCTGCGGCTAAGCCTCAATATCCTGCTTGTCGTCTCGATATTGTTCATTGCAGCCATCACTATTGTCGCCATCACTTCGCATAAACTGATCACGGAGGAAGCAAAGCGCTCGGCGCAAAACATGCTCGACGCTTCAATCTGTGACATTGAGAAAAAACTCCTGCCTACGGAGTCGAAGACACAAAGCGTCGCCTGGTATGTCTCTCATCAGAAATGCGATACGGCCGCTTTGCGTTTTTTGACGACCGCCGTGGTCAAGGACTTGGACATCATCGGGTCGTGCGTCGCCTATGCTCCTTATGCTTACGATAGCACCAAGTACTATTTCATGTATTATACGTCGGATGTAGACAAAGAATTGAAATCAAGGCTGTTGGGTGATGATTCCTACAATTATTTCTCGATGGATTGGTTCCGGGTTCCATACGAGACCAAAAAACCGTATTGGAGCAATCCTTATTTCGACGAAGGTGGCGGCGACTGCCTTATGGCAACTTACAGCTATCCCCTGATTGGAAAAGACAGGAAGGTGTACGCCGTCGTTACGGCCGACATCACTCTGGAGTGGATTGCCGACAAGGTGAAATCCATCAAGCCTTATGAAAACTCGTACATGAATGTGGTCAGTGCCAACGGCAGCTACCTCGACCAGTATCCCGACAGTGACTTGAGAGATGAAACTGTTTTTTCGACGGCTGAGCGCACTGGCGACAAGCAGATTATGAAAATCACCAAGGAGATGATGGCTGGCCACAAGGGGCTGATGCCTTTCGTCAACGGCGGCGTCGCTGCTTTCGCAGTCTATGGTCCTTTGAGCAACGGTTGGTCGGCTGCCCTCATTTGTCAATACGGCGACGTGCTTCAGCGCTCATTCAAGATGAGCAAGATTCTGGGCCTCGTTTGCCTTTTCGGTCTTCTCGCCATGTTTGTTGTCTGCCGCCGCACGGTGCGTAAAATGACCCAGCCAATCACCGAACTGACGGTTTCGGCAACGAATATGGCCAAGGGCAATTTCCATGCTCAGCTTGCCGAAGTCAATACCAACGACGAAATGCGCCGCCTGCACGATGCTTTCGACTATATGCAACATTCCATCAACGATTACATTGCCGAACTGCGCACCACTACGGCATCGAACATGCGTTTCGAAAGCGAACTGAACATTGCAAAAAGCATCCAGCAGCACATGGTGCCTACCGATTTTCCTGACCGCGATGACCTTGGCATTTTTGCTTTGCTGCAGCCGGCAAGGCAAGTGGGCGGCGACCTCTACGACTTTGTAATCCGTGGCAACAACCTTTATTTCGCCATCGGCGATGTGGCCGGTAAAGGTGTTCCGGCCGCCATGTTCATGTCAATCACGCGTAGCGCATCACGGTTCATCTCCGGCCTCGATATCGAACTGGATGAGGTGATGAAGAAAATCAACGATACCATTGCCGACGGCAACGATTCCAATATGTTCGTGACGCTGTTTTTGGGCTGTCTGGACCTTCGCACCGGTCACTTGAGATATTGTAATGGCGGGCACAATCCGCTTGTGGTGATTCCGCCTGACGGCAAAAAGCCTTATTTCCTGCCGCAGAAACCTAATATCGTCATTGGCATAATGCCGGGTTTCAGTTTTGAAATGCAGGAAATGGATTTGGGAAAAGGAACGCGTCTCTTGCTTTACACCGACGGCGTTTCGGAAGCCGAGTGCGCCGACAAGTCGCAATATGGCAACGAGCGTTTGCTGGAATGTGCAGAATTGAGTGCCGCTTTTACCGATGAGGCAGCAGTCTGCATGAAACTTCTCGATGATGTCCAGAAGTTTACCGACGGCAATGAGCAAAACGATGATATCACTATAATGTCAATTAAATTGAAATAAAGCAATGAATACTTTTCTTCTGTTTGTAGCCATCATTATTTTGGTTTGCGTGTTTCTGAACAATGCCTCGTATAAGGTGGGTGTGCCGGTGCTTCTGGCATTCATTCTGTTCGGAATTTTGTTTGGTCATAATGGCGTGTTGCGTTTCGATCCGATAGGTTATGGCATGGCGGAACAGGTCAGTACGGTAGCCTTGATTTTCATCATGTTTTACGGCGGTTTCGGAACCCGCTGGAGTTCGGCTAAGCCTGTAGTGACCGAGTCGGCGCTGTTGGCTACGGTCGGCGTGATTCTGACGGCACTGGTGACAGGCACATTCTGCCATCTCGTTTTGGGATGGTCGTGGCTCGAAGCATTGCTGTTGGGTTCGGTGGTCTCGTCAACTGATGCTGCTTCTGTGTTCTCCATTCTGCGGTCGCGCAAGTTGGGCCTCAAGAATGGTTTGGCTCCTTTGCTGGAGTTGGAAAGCGGTTCCAATGACCCGTGTTCCTACATGATGACAATTGTCATGATAACGGTTCTCAGCACGGGCATGACGGCAGGCCGTATGGCGGGAATGTTGTTCGCCCAGCTCGGATTTGGCGCATTGTCGGGCTTCCTTATTGCCCAACTCGCTATCTTCCTGCTCGACAGGATAAAGTTTGCCACCTCCGGTTTCGACTCGCTTTTCATGATTGCCATCGCCTTGCTTTCGTACGCTTTGCCTACGGTGATTGGCGGCAACGGCTATCTGAGCGTCTATATCGTTGGCATCATGATAGGCAACCACGACTTTCCGGAAAAGAAGGAAATGGTGCATTTCTTCGATGGTTTCACTGGCCTGATGCAGGTCGTCATTTTCTTCATGCTGGGCCTTTTGGCACGTCCTTCCGATTTGGGCAAATCAGTCGTGCCGGCTTTGGCATTGTTTGTGGCGCTTCTCTTTATCGTTCGCCCGATCGTTTTGACAATCATCCTCAAGCCTTTCGGTAGAAAATATGACTTCCGCCAGATAGGGTTGCTGTCGTTCTGCGGTTTGCGTGGCGCAGCCTCCATCGTGTTTGCCATCCTTGCCGTTTCGGGAAGTATTGCTTTGGAACACGACATCTTCAACATCGTGTTCTGCATCGTGCTGCTGTCGATTGGCTTGCAGGGAACCCTGATTCCCGCTGTCGCCAAGAAACTCGATTTGATAGATAGCGACGCTAACGTGATGAAGACGTTCACCGACTTCGTGGAAGAAACCGACTTGCGTTTCTCGGAGCTGAAAGTCACAGAGGGACACCCGTGGGCTTCAAAGAAGGTGTTGGAATTGGGACTCCCGAAAGATATACTTCTCTGCATGTTGCGCCGCGAGGATGGAACGGAACTGGTCCCTAACGGACATACCTTCATCAACGAAGGCGATTTGATCCTTTTCTGCTCTAAAGAGGCGAAGGGCGTTAATAAATGTATGGTTCGCGAACAGGTCATTTCGGCACGAAGCAAGTATGTCGGAAGGGAATTGCGTGAATATCCTGTCGAAAAGGCGCAGGTGCTTTTGATTCGGCGTGGCGGCGAAACCATAATCCCTCATGGTTCGACGGTCTTGCAGGCCGATGATGTGTTGTTTATCAATAACAGCGTGAAAAAGTAATGAATAGATGGATTTGGTAATGGATTTGGCCATCATCCTGATGGTGACTGGCGAAAAACAGTCTTGCGAATGGTATTCGTAAACAGGCATAAACTGCATCTCATTGGCCTTGAGGGTGTGCCTAATGCCCGCGAGTTGGGTGGCTATGCGCTGCCCGATGGCGGCATCATCCGCCATGGACTTTTGCTGCGTGGCGGATCGCTCAGTTTCGCCACCAATGCCGACAAGCTAAGAATGTGTACCGAATACAAGGTGTCGCACGTATTCGATTTCCGCACCGATATGGAACTGAAACTTTCGCCCGACCCCGAAATTGTCGGCGCGAAATACACTTGGTTGCCCGCCATCGATCCTGAAATGGAAAAACTGGGCACGGCTACCTTGCCAGGCGAGGCTTACCGTAATTTGCCCGTTTATCTTTCTGCGCATGCATCGTCACCGAAAGTGCAGGAAATCGCAAGGCACATCTACACCGATATGGTGGTTAATGAATATACCCAGCTTCAATATGCCGCTTTCCTTCAGTCGATTATAAACACGCCTGACGGAGCCATCTACTGGCATTGCTCGCAAGGCAAGGACCGCACGGGCTTAGGCGCGGCTTTCCTTCTGGCCGCCTTGGGCGCTGACAGAGAACTGATTGTTTCCGATTTCGATTTGTCGAATGTTTTCTATCAGAACGAAGTCGATGCTCTGATTGAAAAAATTCATGGCAATGGCGGCGGCATCGAGGAGGAAAAGGTGATTAGAACCTTTGTCGGAGTTAATACGGATTATTTCATTGATGCCTTGGACTTGATTGACAAGACCTACGGCTCGCTCGAAAATTATTTGTCGGAACAGTTATGCCTGACTGATGACGACCGCAAGATATTGAAAGAAAGATATATAGAATATAAATAAATATGGAATACTACGGACTCGACATGCACTGCCAGATGATTCTGGACGAATACCGCGAAAACCTCCCCGTTTTTCATAAGATGGAGGAAATCGTGAGTAAAGAGCTGTATAAATGTGTAAAAACCAATGATATATACGTGAACGCTATCGAAACGCGTATCAAGAAGGAAAAAAGCCTTGCCGGAAAGCTGGAACTGAAAGGCCAGAAATACGGTTCCTTGTCGGATTTGACCGATATTGTCGGCGCACGCGTCATCACGTTCTATAAGGAGGAGGTCGACAAGATTGCGGCTCTGATTGAAAGTGTCTTCGATGTTGATCAGGAATGTTCCGTCGACAAGCGGAAATTGATTGAATCGGATCGTTTCGGCTATCTTTCGTTGCACTACATTTGCCGTATTCCGAAATCGTTGTATTTCGATGAGAATTGTCCTGCCATCAACGAGTACCGTTTCGAATTGCAGATGCGCACGGCCTTGCAGCATGTGTGGGCCACAATGGATCATGATACGGGCTATAAGTCTGGTGTCGAGATTCCAAGGGAGTATATCCGCAACTTGAGCCGTTTGGCCGGATTGTTGGAACTGGCTGACGAGCAGTTCAGTAATATCCGCAGAGAAATCAACGATTATCGGCGCAATATTCAGACATTGGTTTCCGACGGCAATTTTGACGAAGTGCCGCTTAATGGTGATTCTTTCCGTAGCTATCTTACTCTGAATCCTTTTAAAATGCTGATTGATAAAATCGCCGCTGTCAATCAGGCTGAAATCGTGCAGGACAATTTGATGCGTTATGTCGAGGTCCTGCTTTCGATGGGATTCAAAACCCTCGGTGATATTGAGCGGATGAAAAAAGACTGTTTCGAAGCAGCCTATCAGTTGGCCTTGCATCAGTTTGCCGGCACCGATTTGGACATAGTCACCTTGTCGATGGCCTTGCAGAATCTTTGTGTTGTCCAGATTGTCCGTAATGGTGGCGATGTCAGCAAATTGTGTTGTTTCTATGATACGCTTTATGGTGAAACCAAATATAACGTTGGACGGGCGCAAAAAATAATGGAGCAAATCGGTCGCATCAAAACCATTTAATCATGTTTTTCATATATCTTTGCTAAATACGTCTCATTATGTCAAACAAATATATTGATTCTCAACTTCTTGATAAAGCCGTTTCATTTGCGGTCAAGGCTCATGCCAACACCGAGCGTCGCGGAAAGGGCTTCCCTTATATCGTTCATCCTTTGGAAGCCATGAGCATTGTGGCGTCCATGTCATCCGACCAGGAATTATTGGCGGCTGCCGTGTTGCACGACACCGTTGAGGATACTGATGTCACCGTTGAGCAGATCCGCATCGAATTTGGCGAAAGGGTAGCATCGTTAGTGGCCGACGAAAGCGAGGAACGCACGCCCAATATGGACAGGGTTGCCTCGTGGCGAGACCGAAAGGAAACTGCCATCAGGCATTTGGCAGCGGCTTCGCGTGATGCGAAAATGGTGGCTTTGGGTGACAAGCTGTCGAATATGCGCGCCATCTATCAGGATTATTGCGCCATTGGCGATGACCTCTGGAACCGCTTCCATGCTCCGAATGGCCGTGCCGATCACGAATGGCATTACCGTGGCCTCGTCGGTGCCTTGAAGGATTTGTCGGATACCATCGCTTTCAGGGAGTTTGAGGATTTGGTTGGCAGGGTGTTCGGCAGACAGATGCCTGATATTCTCGACATGAATGAATACGAGCAAAGCGGCGATGGCTATACTTCAATCACTTATGATCACAAAGACGGCAAGGCTATGGTGAAACTCTATTCATCTTTTGCCCCCTTGAGCGTGCCAGCCCGCGAACTGAAAGTGTCGTCGTTGCTGACGGATTTGGGGTTGCGTATTCCGAAAGCCTACCGTCTGGTAACTGACGGCGAGCGTGTAGGCGTTGAGTTTGAGCGCATCAGTCCGAAACGTTCGTTTGCAAGAGTCATCTCCGAAGAACCTGACCAGCTGGAAAGATATGCCGTGGAATTTGCACACATGACGAAACGCCTGCACGAAACGCCTTGCCCGACCGATGTGTTTCCGTCGGCAAAGGAAATGTTCAGGTCGTATCTCGTGGCATCCAATGATTTCACTGATGATGAAAAAGCCAAAATTGCAGCGTTCATCGATTCGGTGCCTGAAGCAACTACCTGTCTCCATGGCGATTTGCATATCGGCAATGTCATTACCAATGGCGTTGAAAACTTTTGGATTGATTTGGCCGATTTCCGCTATGGCGACCCGCTTTTCGACATGGGCATGCTTTATTTCGTGTGCAAATGCAATCCCGACGAACTGACCTTGCATCTATATCATATCCACAATAGTCAGATGGAAGAAGTGTGGCGCATTTTCGCACGCGAATACTATGGCATCACTACGCCTGAAGCATTGGAGGAACTGAACGCCAAAGCCGCCAAGTTCACCGCCCTGATGATGGTGTATTTCGGCAACCGCGACAAACTCAGGCCCTATATGCGCAAGATTGTGGAGGATGCGCTGCTGAAATGAAACTGTAGATCTTATTTCCCGTAAAGTTTCTTTACCCGTTCAGCCAGCCGCTGTTCGGGCGATGGGGCAGGGGCTTCGCCGATTTTGGTGTTTTTCCTGATAAGGATGTATTCAGGGAAGGTTTTTACGTTGTAGGCTTCCAAAAGCAGAATGTCGTTGCCGAGGTTGAGCAGAGACCAATCGTAATGGTGCTCATCGAATTGCTTTTTGTAGGCCTCCATCTTGTCTTTTGTGCTGATGGTGATGATTTGCACCGAGTCCTGCCATTGGCGGTGAAGGTCTTGCAAGTCGCTGAATTGCCGCTCGCTGATGGGCGAAAAACCGTCCACAAATTGCAGCAGCACCAAATCGTTCTTGTAATCGGACAGCTTCACATTCTTGCCAGTGCGGTCTTTCAGGTTGAAGTCGGTGGCATCGGTGCCGGGAGCAAGACGGTTCTGGCGGGCGAATATGTTGCTGATGATGTTGCGGTGCTCGCTCCATTTCGTGTTCTTGCTGATTTGTTCCAGATGCGCCTTGGCATAACGTCGGGTCTCGCCTTCGGCGTTGCAAAGCTGCTGCAAATCGTAAATGGTGATGAGTTCGGCCAGCCGCGGATTGCGTTTCATGAACGGGTCGGTGCCGATGTATTCGCGGAAAGCAACCGGACCTGTCAGAAAAGCGTCATTTAAGGCATGATTGTCATATTGCGACTTGTTGAAGTAGTTGGCAAACAGTTCCTTGAACAAATCCATATAGGCAGGTTGCGTGTAAAGCACAGGCTTTCCGTCAAAATAATCCTTGATGACTTTCTTGCCGCCATCGGTATTGATGGCCAGACGGATGGATGCCAGCTTGTACTGAATGTAATTCTTGACGAAATCGGCCTTGATGTCGGGCATTTCCTTGCTGATGGTGGCTTGAATCGAGTCGAGGTAACGCGTTTGGCGGCCACGGTAAATCTGGTTGAAATGCTCTATGATATAGGTGTTTATGATTTCTTCGGAAAGGTAAACCTGATGCGAGATGCCTTTATCGCTCGCTCTCTTGATGCGTAAAGTCGGTTGTTCCTTGTCGAAATAGGAAATGTTGTCGTCCTTTTCTGGCACAATGACTTCGATGTCGTAGGTGGAGTTGGGCGACAAAATCATGTCGACGCTTTCCAAATCAACGAAAAGGCGTGCCGAAAGTATCTGATTCACATTGCCTTCGATGATGAAAAACCCTTTGCTGTCGGATTGTGCCGTGGCAATCTGTCTGCCTGACGAGGTAATCAGTTCTTCGTAAGTGAAAAGGCGAATCAAGGCATCGGCCCGATTGGTGCGCCCTGTAATCGTTACGTTCTGTGCCATTGAAACGATGCAACAGCACATTATTAAAAAGGTGAAAAATAGACGTTTCATGCCCGAATAACGCAAAAACTCTGTTCTTATTTCACGGAACTGCATGTATCTTTTTTATGCGTCAGCCAATCCGAGTCAATTCATGCGCCATTTCCCGCGCTCCCTGAGCTTGTCGAAGGGCGCGTCCGATATTTACGAGTAGTCTGTAGTTGGCTAAAAATCAGTGTAATCCGTGTAATCTGCGGTTCAAAAAGCAATCTGAAAAAAATCCTTATCCAGTCAAAAGCATCATTTCAGCTTGACTTCTTCAGGCACGAAACGCGAGACATCGCCGCCATTCTTGAAAATGTCGCGGACAACGCTCGACGAAACGCCTACCAGTTCGCTCTCGGTGAGCAGGAAAAGGGTTTCCAGTTCGGGATGAAGGCGCTTGTTGGCATGGCCGATCATGTTTTCGTATTCGAAATCGCTGCCGCAACGCAAGCCGCGCACGATGAATTTGGCCCCGACTTTCTTGCAGAAATCGGCGGTAAGGCCTTCGTAGGCCTCGACTTTCACCTGAGGATAATTCTTGAAAATGTCCTTAATCCAGTTGATGCGGTCTTCCAATGGAAAGGTGCTGCGTTTTTCGCTGTTGACGCCGACGGCTACATAGAGTTCGTCGAACAGAGGCAAGGCTCTCAGAACGATGGAGCGGTGGCCTAAAGTGATAGGGTCGAATGAACCTGGAAATACTCCAATTCTTTTCATAGATTTGAAATTTGCTGCAAAGGTATCATTTCGTGGCGAGATGGCATAATTCTTTTCCAAGAATTTCACTTATCGAGCGGAAGGTTTTGCTCAAAAAGTCTTCGATGCCGTTTTTTCCAGCCCATTTCACGGCCGTGATGCCTTCTTCGGTCTGTGGTTTGGTGCTGTTCAGGTTGCTGCTGCGCATTTCGTACCAATAGGTCTGCTTCAGTTCCCAAATCCCGTTGCGCAAGTAAACGTGCCAAGTCGACGGCAATTCTCTCACGATTTCAAGGTCGCCGATGCCGGTCTCTTCCTCCACTTCGCGCATGGCTGCCGTTTCGGGACCTTCGCCTGCCTCGATGTGGCCTTTCGGCAAATCAGGAATGCCTTTGCGTTCAATCATCACGAAACAGCCATCGTTTGTGACGACGCCGCCTGCCGCGGGAGCCAATTTGAACATCTGCTGTAAGGCGGAACTGACATCTTCGGGCGCTATGTCTTGAATGATGGTGTCGGCCTGTTCGGTGTCGCAAAGCCATTCTGATAAAAAATCGCATAAAAGTTGCGCATCGTAAGACTCACATTTATTGCTGTTTGGGGCGAATTTCAATTGCTTTGCCTCAATATTTGGGAAAATCAATGCCCTGTTTTCTTGGAAAATTTTATACATTTGCAATCAGTTTAACGCACAAAAATACACTTTTATGGTTTACGATGAATCAGCATTGACATTGGCTCGTCATCTTTTGCAGGTCAAAGCCGTGAAACTCAGTCCGAAAGCACCATTTACATGGGCGTCGGGACTGAAAAGCCCTATTTATTGCGACAACCGCGTGACTTTGTCATATCCGGCCGTCAGAACCTATATCCGTCAGCAGTTTGTCGAGCTGATTCTGAAGCAGTACGGCAAGCCTGATGTCATTGCAGGCGTGGCCACGGGTGGCATTCCTCAGGGTGCTTTGGTGGCTCAGGAATTGGGCATTCCTTTCGTTTATGTCCGTTCTGAAAAGAAGTCGCATGGCATGAACAACCAGATTGAGGGTGTCATCGAACCTGGTCAGTCGGTCATCGTGGTCGAAGACCTTGTTTCGACGGGCAAGTCAAGCCTTTTGGCTGTCGATGCCTTGCGTGAAGCCGGTGCCGATGTCAAAGGCATGGTTGCCATTTTCACCTACCAGATGCAGGTTGCAGCCGATAATTTCGCCGCAAAGAACTGCACGCTCTTCACTTTGTCGAATTACGAAACCCTGATTGCAAAGGCTGTTGAAGAAGGTTATGTCACCGAAGACGACCTTAATTCGTTGAAGGAATGGCGTCTCGACCAGCAGGCCTGGAGCGATAAAT
Source organism: Bacteroidales bacterium (assembly GCA_045628585.1). GTDB lineage: Bacteria > Bacteroidota > Bacteroidia > Bacteroidales > F082 > Limimorpha. The sequence goes on from JAZQPN010000353.1 coordinate 12,197, forward strand.
TTGGTGAATGATTATTTGGTTGTGGATTTTGGTTTTCTGATTTTACCCAATTCCTATAAATAGTCATCCATAACCCATATTAGTATGTTATTTCAAAGTACATATAAGCCTGTTGCGCTTTCGGCGGAGCAGGCTTTTCTCTTTTACGCCGAGCCCGACAAACTGAAAAAACTGATGCCGGAGCAAATCACGGATTGGGAATCGGGTGAGGACTGGTGCCGTTTCCTTATCAAAGGCATGGGGCATGTGAAACTGAAAATAGGGGAAAAATTGCTCTATTCAAAACTGACTTATTTGCCCGACGGCAAAATGCCTTTCGATTTCGGCTTGCAGTTTCTGTTTGTCTCGAAAAATGATAATTCCTGTGAGATTCAAATCGCCATCGATGCCGATTTGAGCAACCCAATGATGGCAATGTTGGCCAAGAAACCGCTGCAAAATCTTGTGAATGAGATGGTGGAAAGAATGTGATTTTTATCTTGTTTTCTTATATCCAACTGCAATTTTGTTATTTTTGCAGTTTGAAAAACAGAAAAAGTCATGGGCATCTATCTGAATCCGAACAATGAACTCCTGAAGCGAGACTTGAATTCACCCATATTTATCGACAAGTCTATGCTGATAGCTGAAATGAACAAGCTTATTGGCACAAACGGCAACTTCGTGTGTGTGTCGCGTCCACGCAGGTTCGGCAAGAGCATGGCAGGCAATATGCTTTCGTCCTACTATTCGAAGGGCTGCGATTCGCAGGAGCTTTTCAAGAACCTGAAAATCGCCAAGGAAAAAAGCTATGAGGAATACCTCAA
>JAZQPN010000354.1:0-6596 GCA_045628585.1 Bacteroidales bacterium
ACCATCGACCAGGCTCTTGACATTGTTGACGGTTTCCGCATCCAGGAAGGCGCGACCTTGAAAAAGGATTTGCTGCATCGCGTGGAACTGATTGTCGGTTTGCTTGACCAAGTGGAGCCTTACGAAAAATTACGCCACGAAACCATCAAGCAGCGCCTGACCAAAAACCTTTCCGAACTCACTACTGATGGTCAATACGATGAAAATCGCTTTGAGGCCGAATTGATTTATTATCTTGAAAAACTGGATATTACAGAAGAAAAAGTGCGTTTGCGCCAGCATTGCAACTATTTCAACGAAAGCAGCGATGAAGACCAAGCCGGCAAGAAATTAGGATTCATCAGTCAGGAAATGGGACGCGAAATCAACACTTTGGGTTCGAAAGCCAATGAAGTCAACATCCAGAAAATCGTTGTCAAGATGAAAGATGAATTGGAGAAGATTAAGGAACAAGTGTGTAACATTTTGTAAGGTGTTAAGTTGAAAGTTTAGAAGTGGATAGTTGAAAGTTTAAAAGTTAGGAATGAGTAGTATTTAGCTTGTTGAGCTTGTCGAAACGGCGGCTCAAAATGGAAAGTGAAAAGTTTCGAACAATTTTTGATCAATTTTGAACTTTTTAATACTGACAACTGATAACCGAAAACTGAAAACTGATGCTTCGACAGGCTCAGCAACCGAAAAACCAATAAAAAAATCAATTCTATGGAAGAAAACAAACAAGGCAAACTTCTGATTTTTTCCGCTCCGTCGGGTTCGGGCAAATCCACTTTGGTGAACCATCTTTTGGAAAACATTCCTGAAATGGCTTTTTCCGTTTCGGCCACAACCCGTGAGCCGCGTGGCGAGGAAGTCAATGGCAGAGAATATTATTTCATTAGTTTAGAGGAATTTAAGCGTCGTGTCAACAATGGAGAATTTCTCGAATGGCAGGAAGTCTATCCAGGCCGTTGCTACGGCACTTTGCTATCCGTAGTAAAAAACATGCAAAACGAAGGCAAGCATGTGGTCTTCGATGTGGATGTGGTTGGCGGCACAAATATCAAGAAATTCTATGGCGACGAAGCCCTTTCGATATTCATCCAGGCTCCATCCGTCGAAGTTTTGCGTGAGCGTCTGATTGGCCGCGACACCGATTCGATGGAGGAAATCGAAAAACGTATCTCAAAAGCCGCTTGGGAAATGGATTTCGCCCAAGGCAAATTTGATGTGACCATTATCAACGATGACTTGCAAACTGCAAAGGATGAGATTCTTAAAGTGGTGCAGGAGTTTTTGAACAAATGAAGAAAGTAGGCATCTATTCTGGCTCGTTCAATCCAATCCATCACGGACATGTGATGCTAGCAAACTATTTGGTCGAGTTTTCTGACTTGGATGAGTTGTGGTTTGTTGTTTCTCCGCAAAATCCCCTAAAGAAAAAGGAAGACTTATTGGACGACGACGAGCGCTTGAAAATGTTGCAACTTGCGCTTTCTGACGATTCGCGTTTTCATGTGTGCGACATTGAAATGCACCTCCCAACTCCTTCATACACTATCAATACTTTGACTGCCTTATCGGAGCAATATCCTGATTATGAATTTGTCTTCATCTGTGGCATGGATAGTTTGCAGAATTTCCCAAATTGGCGTGAATACCAGAAAATCCTTGATAATTTCAGACTTTTGGTTTTCCCGCGTGCCGGCTACGATGGCGGCGAATTGGCGCATCATCCGAATGTTACGGTTGTGGAAACGCCCGTCATTGAGATTTCATCAACTTTCATCCGCAATTGCGTGAAAGAAGGCCGCGATGTGCGTCATTTCATGCCGGAAAAGGCTTTCCGATATATGGATGAGATGAGGTTTTACAAAGAATAATGAAAAGGAACAATCCTATTCTAAAGAAAACGACAACATACTGTAACAGTATCTTGAGTACACACTTCATTTAGGTCATTTATGCTTTTTATTGTAAACCGTTTGCCCGAAGCCATTGCATTTGAGGCTGTCAAACTTCAGAGGCAGGCCTATGCTTAACATAAGTTCATACCCTCGCGTGAAACGTTTTCCTGTGTTGTTATAGGCATGAATGTTGGTTGGATGTGCAATTTCATCAATTTCTTTTTTTGAGAAGGTGTTGACGAAACCGAAGTTATAGCCGGCATCGAGTTTCACATAAAATGAAAAGCGAGCTAAACAGAAATTGGCCTGCATCCCGATTCCGCCCGCAACAAAGGCATTCATATTGTTCATGTTTGCATCGCTCAATTCTACGTTCACCTCAGGTATGTCAAGTCCTGGCTGTTCTAATGAAATCGAGCCATTGAACAAGAGTACGCCCATGCCAGGAGCGACAAACAGATAGGGATGAAACATTTTTGACAGCCTTAAACGGTAGGCGGCTGCCAGCCGGACGTCAACGTAGCTGGTCAGGGCTTGATAGCGCACATCATATTGATTCTTATAACGATACGTCGACAAAGAGCCGTTGCATGCATAAAGAACCTGTGGCGAAATGGAAAAATTGCCAATCGGGATTTCGACGAATATACCTGCCGCAGGACGAATCAACAAGTCGTGAGGAATATCGCTGACATTTTCGTCAGTATAGTGAAAGTGAGGCAAACAAATTCCCCCTTTCAACCCTATTGAAACGGCATCCGTTCTGTCCAAGTTCTTATGCCCGGGCAAAACCGGCTTCTGCGCAAAAACCGTTGCAGCCGAAAAACACACAAGGAACAAAAACAATTTTTTCATTTTGTAAAAATTAGAGTTTCAATAGTTTATGGCATTCGGTTGGAAAAACCGTCACCATCTTTATAAATGAAATACTGCCCGACAGGATACTGTTCAATCAGTCCGTCTGAGCCGTCATAAATGTCGAGTATGATGTCCGCATAATTCAAGTTCCTGATACCTAGGGAATCGGCAGTGCCAGTCATCATGATGGCTCGCGTGATTTCGACATGATAGCCTTCGTAGTCGAAAGGCTTAGTTTCCTTGAAATAGACCGTAAAATCCTGATTGTGTCCCATAACGTACACTGTATCGGTATGGGTTTCGGTTGCTTCCGAAAAGTCGAGAATTGCTACGCCGTTGTGCTGTTCGGAGAAAGTCAGTTTCAAATCTGGTTCAACGACTTCCAATGGCCATGAAACCAAATTGTTCGAAAGCACTCTTTTCTTAGGGCCGACCACAAATGTACCCTCGATGTTCGGAGGAATGTAGCCGCGTGCGAAATCGCCAATGCTGTCCTGATAAATCCTCAACAGCGAATCAGGCAGTACTTCTTCTATGTCAGGAATGTAATTCTCATATCCTAAAAACACAATTGTGTCATTTCCTTCCTTAGAGCAGCCCCAGGCAGCCATTACGGAAAATAATGCCGGCAGTATGGTTCTTACAAGTTTTTTCATTTTGCCACTACTAATTGTCTGATTAATTTGTTGTCCGAATATTGAATGTTGACAATATAAACTGCATTATCGAGATCCGAAACATCAATGGTTTCCTCGTCACTGCCTGAAAAACTGAGCCTCTTGACGGTTCTTGCATATTTGTCGATGATTTCAACTGCTTGTATGCCATGCCCTAATACCGTGATTTTGTCATTTGCAGGGTTCGGAAACATGTCGTAAATCGTTTCTGTCATGTCATCAACATCGAAGAAACTGGCATTGAGGTCGATTGAACGCATGTCGTAGCCGCAGCTATTTATGGCCTTGACTGAAAGCGTGGCCTTTTCAGGCGTCAAAACGATGATTTGACATTCAGTGCCATCAGGCTTAATTATCCAATTGTCATTTGACAAAGTCCAGACGTATTCCCTAATATTTGAAATCGGATTGATCCGATAATTGTAAATTCCCGTGTTCAGATTTGTTGAAACATGCACTTCCTTCAGGCCTTCAATGTTGCTTGTAAACTCTGGACGTTCATCGGTGACATGCAAGAAAAGGGTGATGTCGGTATCGTCTGAACAAAGATTCACATCGAACAGCGTGTTCAGAAAAATGAAGTCTCCTTTGTCCATTTGGGGAGGCAAATCAAAATAATTTTCATGATAAGGGTCGCCCAAGCAAACGGTATCGTAGACAATAATATCTTCCGTAGGAAGATTGTCTTCCACAGTTATATGGGCATTTAAAGTGAACTGGCATCCTGTGGCAGAAACAATCCGGCAAGCCACATCAAGCGATTGACCCTCAACGTAGTAATCGTTTGTCTGACTGGTGCTTCCATCATCCCAAAGATAATAAAGGAAGTCATCGGGAGCCGTAAGTGTTACGTCCCGACCTTCACATTCCACAAAACTCAAATGGTTTTCAATGCAAGTGGCGGTGAAGTAGGCATAGCCGAAATGTGCTCCCTGATCGCAATCGTAAGTGATGAACTCCACGACGACCTCCTGCCCAATGTATGGAGACAGGTCGATGCCCAAATTTGTCCAAGGACGCCATCTGACATTTCCTTGCGAATTGAAGCCCGGAATGTTGCCTGCGGCAGTCACATCATATTGGGCACATTCTTCGACAAGCTGGTTATTCGAATTCGTAACCTTTACCACGAATCGAGGCTGTTCTGAGGAGTCATGATTGGGGTCTTCTAAGACAACGGCAAACTTGAGAAGCAAAATTGACTTAAAGTAATCTACAGTAAATCTGTATGATATAGCTTCGGCTTCACGATCAGAATGGTCGTTCCCCAAACGAATCACACGGTTTTCTCCTGGAGGAAGGAAAGGCAAATTACCGCCTGTATTATGGTCAAAACCTTGATCCGTAATCGTAATCAAGGTATGACGACCATCGACAACTCCATGACACATGTATGGATCATCAAAATAGCCAGACCAACATGTCACAGCCGAACTATATAAATCAGTGAAATCAATGCATCCGCCATTGTTTTGGGCGGACAGACCTTCGCAGAATGCCACTGCAAGAGCGAGCAGAAAAAGGGTTATGTTTTTCATCATTCATTATATTAAAAACTGGCACTGTGTCTATCAGTTTCCTTTCGGATTGCAGCAAACCTTAGATTTACTGCATGAAAGACTGTACATCGGATTTTCAATGCAAAATTAGTAAATTTGCAAAATAACAAACGTGAATATGAAAAAAAATGGATCCGGACTTAAATCTTCAGGCACATGCCCAAACCGGCTTTGATACAAAGCATTGGAATCACGGTTTGCATCTATCTCGGCATCATTGTCATCGGCATCATCCTATCGAGCCTTTCAACCCGTTCGGCATTGCATAAATACCTGAACGCGCACATCGACAAGCTTTATGCTTGATTTTCTATGGATTTTTATTTTTAATGAATCAGCGAAAGGAAAAATCCTATTTCCGAGTTATTTTCCCGTTTCCGCATCGGTAACCGTTTCATTACCGTCTGTTTCAGTAATGTTGGGCTCTTGAAGCTCTATCAGGATTTGGTCCAAAATGCTCTCAGGTTCATCATTTTTCCCTATTTCGTGAAAAACGTATATCAACGAGCCAATAAATGCTAATGTAATTATGAAGAAGGCAATACCAGCCATTCCCCTGATAATGGCATCTGGTTCGTTGAGGCCATTAAAAGAGCCGACAGATCGGCCAATTACTGCTATAATGACAAATAAAAGAAACGAATATAGGCTGAATTTGCGGATTCCGTCTGCAATTTTGCAAAGCCTCTTGGTTTTCCTTATGGTTTCAATTGATTCAGCAACGGAATTGCATTGTTTCTTGAATTTTCTGAGGCCTAAGAAAAGGATGAGGCTCCATGAAAATGTTGCTAATCCCCAAACACTCCAGAAAATAGTTCCAATTATTGTGTTGCAATCCCATATTAGTAATGGAAGGAATACAAATACAAAGATTGAACCAAATAAAGCACTTTTTTGCAATTTATCCATATTTTTCCTTGTGACTTCGCTGATGGCTTCATCGCTGACGATTTCTTCCTTGTCGAGTTTCTGGTTGAGGAGCGCCATCTGTTCGCGCATTTCTTCTAATTCGTTGTGTTCCATAGCTTTGTTTTTTTATTGTTCGTCTGACATATTTTTGAGCTGTTCCTTAATCCTGACCAATTTCACGGAAACGTTTTTCGTTGAGATGCCTATAATCTGCCCGATTTCTTCGTAACTCATGTTTTCGAGCCACAGCAGCACAATGGCGCGGTCGACCATGCCGAGGCGGTTGATCCGGCTGTAAAGCTGCTGGATTTGTTTCGTGTCGCTGTCGGTGTCGGTGAAAAGGTTGATTTCCATCGAGAGCGGTATGGTTTCCGATTTCTTTTTCTTCCGCTCGGCCGAGATGCAGGTGTTGAGCGTCACGCGCCACACCCAGCTTCGCACGTCACATTCGCCACGGAACGAGTCGAAACCATTCCACAAGTTGATGAGCGTTTCCTGAAACAGGTCGCCGACTTCGTCCTGGTCTTTCGAGAACATGTAACACACGGTGTAAATCGTGTTCTTGTTCCCTTTGACCATTTGCGCGAAATCCTTTTCTTTTTGCTTTTTATTTTCCATGATTGGTGAATTAAAGAACAACCCTTAGACGCAAAATCCGGCGTAAAACTACAAAAAAAGTGAGATTTTTTGCCATTAGCTTTTAGCCATTA
>JAZQPN010000355.1:0-7419 GCA_045628585.1 Bacteroidales bacterium
CCGGTCTGATAGTGCTTGGCATACATGCGGATGACTTCCGGTTCGGCAACCCAGTTTTCCATGATTTGCGAAGGCAGTTCGACGAAATCGTGAGGCACGCTGCCGCAGGTGCGTGAGTAAAGGCCGTCGGAGAAGAATGCGTGCAGGCTGTGACCGAATTCATGCCACATGGTTTCGGTTTCGTCCCAGTTGAGCAGGGCAGGGGTGTCGCCTTGTGCTGGAGTGAAGTTCATGACGAGCGAAATGACTGGGAAAATTTTTTTGCCATCAATGTCATGGCCGCTGTCGCGGAAACTGGTGCACCATGCGCCGCCGCTCTTCGAAGCGCGAGGATAGTAATCCATATAGAGGATGCCAAGGAAATCGCCGTTGGCTTCTTTCACTTCATAGGTTACAACGCCAGGATAATAGATTGGCAATTCGGTGTTTTGCGTGAAGGTGATGCCGTAAAGTTTGTTGGCGGCCATGAACATGCCGTCGCGCACGTTATCCAATGAAAGGTAAGGCTTGATTTGGTTTTCATCGAAGTCGTATTTTGCCTTGCGGAGTTTCTCGGCATAATACCACCAGTCCCATGATTCAAGTTTGAAATCGGCACCTTCGGCATCGGCAATGGCTTGCATTTCAGCCAGTTCTTTCTTTGCCAGTTCCTGTGCAGGATTGAAAATGTCAATGAGGAATTTGTCGACAGTGGCGGCATCGTGTGCCATGTTCGGTTCAAGGACATAGTTGGCATAATTGTCGAATCCAAGGAGTCGAGCCTTTTGGACGCGAAGTTTGACCATTTCGTTGGCCAAAGCCTTGTTGTCGAATTCGTTGCCGTTGTCGCCACGCATGAAGTAGCCGCGGTAAATCTTTTCGCGAAGTGCGCGGTTGTCAGCGTATTGCAGGAAAGGAATCAGGCTTGGCTTTGAAAGCGTGAACACCCATTTGCCTTCCAGACTGTCGGTTTTGGCTTGCTCGGCAGCGGCATCAATGCTGGCTTGCGGCAGTCCGGTAAGGTCGGCGGCATCTTCGATGATGAGCTTGAAATTGTCGTTTTCCTTCAGCAGGTTGTTGCCGTATTGCAGACTCAAGGTCGAAAGCTGCTCGTTGATGGCGCTCAGTTTGGCCTGATCTTCAGGGCTGAGGCCTGCGCCGCTGCGGATGAAATCGTTGTGGTATTTTTCAACCACGCGGATTTGTTGGTCGTTGAGATTCATCTCGTTGCGGTGCTGATAAACGTAATCGATGCGCTCGAAAAGTTTCGGATTCATGGCAATGTTGTCGCTGTGCTTCGACATCATCGGATAAATCTGATTGGCAAGTTCTTGCAGTTCGTCGCTTGAACTGCATTCAATCATGTTGAAGAAAATGCCGGAGACTCTGTTCAGGATTTTGCCCGACTTGTCGTAAGGAAGGATGGTGTTTTCGAAAGTCGGGGTCTCTTCGTTGTTGACGATGGCCTCGATTTCGGCTTCTTGCTCGGCGATACCGGCCTCAAAAGCAGGCAGGTAGTGCGAGTTCTGGATTTTGTCGAATGGCGGCACCTGGAACGGCGTCGCGTATTCGGTCAGGAACGGATTTTCATCCACGACGGTTTCCTCTTGTTGCTTCGGAGTGGTCGTGCATGATGCTAATGTGATGATACTTAATGCAATCACGTTGAAAAGTTTTTTTGACATGATATGATGAATTTAATTGTTTTGTCTGAAATTTGGTGGCAAAATTACTCATTATTATGATTGGAAAAGCCAAAGGACGCATAAATAAAGGCAATTATATACTTTTTGACCTTATCATACGTCGATAATGGTGTAAATCAAGCTGAATTAGCAGTTTGAGGTTCCCGCCGCAGGCGTCGGGAATGGATGCTGTTAGGGTTAGTCAAAAGGCGGCGGCGGGGAAAGTTCATACTGAGCGCGATGATAGGTCGCCGCCGCTTGTTCTATTAATCCACGACATCCATTCCCGACCGAAGGGCGGGAATCTCTGTTTGGGTCTAAAAGTATATAGATGCATAAATAAAAATGCAATTATTTTTAATCATTTTCTTTGTTTTTATGTTTTTCAATTGCTATTTTTGTAGGGTTTTTCAAGAATGGGAATTTCGGTTTTTCCTGTGTTTTGAAAAAGTGATTGTAATACATTGAAATCTAATAACATAACTATATGAGTTACATCTCTTGGGACAAAGATAAACTGGTCAATCTGGAGTTTTCGCTGAACCGCGAAGTGCTTCGTTCCAATTCGGCGGGTGCCTTTATGGCCACAACTTTGATTGGCTGCAATACGAGAAAATATCACGGGCTGCTGGTTGTGCCTCAGCCTCAGCTGGATAAGAACAACCATGTGCTGCTTTCGAGTCTGGAAGAAACGCTTATTCATAATAAGGAGGAATTCCATTTGGGCGTTCACATGTATCCGGATGGCGTTTTTGCACCGCGCGGTCACAAGTATCTCACTGAGTTTACGGCCGATCCGATGCCGCGACTGGTATATAATATAGGTAACATTAAGTTGACCAAGGAATTGATTTTTTCGAATACCGAGGCAAGAATCATGGTGCGCTATACCATGAACGAAACGCCCGAACCAGTGACTTTGCGCGTGCTGCCGTTCTTGGCTTTCCGTAATGTCCACATGCTCACGCATGAAAACCACGATGCCAGCCGTAAGGTTGAACTGGTGAAAAACGGAGCTTCGTGGCTTTTATATAAGGATTATTCCAGATTGTTTGTACAATTCTCAAAATCAGTTGAATATACGCATATTCCGCATTGGTATTACAATGTGTTCTATATCCGCGAACAGGAACGTGGCTATGAAGCTCAGGAAGACCAGTTCGTGCCGGGTTTCTTTGAAATCACGATGAAACAAGGTGATTCCGTGATTCTTACGGCTGGCTTGGAAGAGAAAAATCCGGCCTCGATTAAGCGTTTGTGTGAAGCAGAAGAAAAGAAACTGTTGCCGCAGCACGATTTTGAGGAATGTTTGGTGAAGGCTTCGCAACAATTCATTATCCGTAACGATCAGGGAACGCGCCTTTGGGCAGGTTTCCCATGGTTTGGCAGTTGTAGCCGCGATATGTTCCTTTCCTTGCCGGGAATTGCCTTGGCTTTGGACGATGAACGTACATTCAAGGAGTCGCTCGATTATCTGATTGGGCGGATGAAAGGCCCGTTCTTCCCGCATCGTTATTATCAGAAAAGTCTGTATTTCACCGCTGTAGATTCGCCTTTGTGGTTCTTCTGGGTGCTGCAGCTTTATGAAAAGATGTTGGGCAAGGACAAGAAATCCATTTGGAGAAAGTACAAGGAACCGATGACGACCATTTTGGAGAGTTTCATCGCAGGTACCGATTTCAATGTGAAAATGCAGGACAACGGTCTGCTTTATGCTGGCAACAGCGAATTGGCTTTGACTTGGATGAATGTCTTTGCCGATGGTCATCCGTGGACACCGAGAACGGGACTGGCTATCGAAGTCAATGCGTTGTGGTATAATGCTTTGCGCTATGCTGTCGAGTTGCTGAAAGTCGCTGATGCAAAGAATCCTCTCATCGAAAAATGGCAATCTGTCGCTGATAAGATTGAAACTTCGTTTGCTGAAACGTTTTACGATGCCGAGAATTCCGCTTTTTATGATTATGTAAACGGAAATGAACGCAATGCTTTGGTGCGTCCGAACATGATGATTGCCGCTTCTTTGCCGTTCACGCCAATGTCTGAAGAAATGCAGAAACGCGCTTTTGATATTGCTTATTCTGAATTGCTGACACCAAGAGGCTTGCGCTCGCTGTCACCGAATTCCGAACATTATCAAGGCATTACGATTGGCAATCACAGCCAGCGCGAAAGGGCTTATCATCAGGGTACGGCATTCCCATGGCTGATTTCGTTCTTCGCTGATTTGTCAGTGAAACTGTTTGGCAAATCGGCTTTGCCATATTTGGAAGACATTTACAATGGTTTTGAAATAGCCATTCAGGAAAACGGCATTGGAAGCATTTCGGAAATTTATGACGGCAATCCGCCGCACGAGGGCAGGGGCTGCATTTCGCAGTCGACAAGCGTGGGCGCTTTGCTCTATCTGCAATATATAATAAAGGTGTTAAATCAGAAAGGAGGCAAAAAATGAGAGTCTTGATGTTTGGTTGGGAGTTTCCGCCTCATATCACGGGAGGTCTTGGGACGGCTTGCTTCGGCATGACGAAGGGTTTGGCAAAGAATGGTGTTGAAGTGCTTTTTGTGGTGCCGCGTGCTTATGGTGATGAAGACCAGACCAATATCCGCCTGCTGAATGCCAGCGATGTGACGATTGACATTGACCATGAAACCGAGAGAAGTTATTGGGAACGTGTGCAATACATGGAAATCGGCTCCAATATCATTCCTTACGTCGGTCCCGAACAGTTCGAAAACGTAATCAATGGCGAGCGTCATGTGGTGGAACATTTCAATCACGGCAGTTCGGTCTTTGCGCGTAACTATCAGTTTTCGGGCAAATACGGCATGAACCTGATGGAAGAAGTGGCGCGTTATGCCTTGATTGGCTCCTCGATGGCAACGAAACAGGAATTTGATGTGATTCATGCGCACGACTGGCTGACATATTCGGCTGGCATTGCCGCCAAGGAAACGACGGGCAAACCGCTTGTGGTTCACATGCACGCCACCGAATTTGACCGCTCGGGCGAACATATCAATACCGAGGTTTTTGCCATTGAAAAGCGAGGCATGGAAGCCGCCGACCGTGTCATTACGGTGAGTAACTTGACGCGAAACATTGTCATTGAAAAATACGGCATTGACCCGAAAAAGGTTGTGACGGTGCATAATGCAGTCGAGCCAAACGACAAGCCGAAATCGGAATATGAGCGCAGCGGCTTGGATACAAAGGTCGTAACTTTCTTAGGCAGAATTACTTATCAGAAAGGGCCTGAATATTTCGTTGAAGCGGCTTATAAGATTCTGCAAGTCGACCCGAATATCCATTTCGTGATGGCGGGAACGGGCGATATGCTTGAAAAAGTGATTCACCGCGTGGCTGAACTGAAAATGGGAAGCCATTTCCATTTTACGGGTTTCCTGAAGGGCGAGGCCGTCGACCAGATGTTTGCCATGACCGATGTGTTTGTAATGCCTTCAATTTCAGAGCCTTTTGGCATCGTTCCGCTTGAAGCCATGCGCTTGAATGTGCCTGTTGTCATCTCGAAGCAATCGGGAGTTTCCGAGGTTGTTAAACATGCCATGAAGGTTGATTTCTGGGACATTAACGGCATGGCGGATGCCATTTACGGTTTGTGCCGCTACAAGGCTTTGGCCGATTGCTTCAAGGATGAGGGCAAGGACGAAGTAGACAGCCTGAAATGGGAGTTGGCAGCAAAGAAAATCAAGGCGGTTTACGAGAGCGTGCTATAATATAATAAGGTGTCGCGATTGCCTTCTGACCGCATGACGGAAGAGAATTTAATAACTCATTAAAATATAAATAGATATGAAACGGGTTTTATTGTTTTTTGCTTTATTTGTTACCTTTCCTTCCTTCGCTCAGATTGGGGTGGAAATTGCTAATTATCAGCCGAAGGCTGAGTTGATTATGAAGGCGCGTGGCTTGATGGTCGAGAAACTAAAGGAAAAAGATTTCGCTAAGGTGAAGGAAATCAAGGATTATGCGTTGTCATTGAAAGATGAAGTGTCAACACCTTTTTCAAGAATTGAACTTTGGTCGATATTGTTCCTGACCAATGAGTTTGAAACTTTGGGAAATGAAATCGCTGCGATGAATCAGGATAATTATTATTACTCTAAAAGCACGCACTCGGTAGATGGTTTATTGATGGTGTTGCGTGAGACAATTAAAGCTAATAAGACTGATTTAAGGAGTCAAATGAAACAAGCAGCGCTTGATGAGGAGACTTTCAATGTCATTCGAATGGCACTTGATTGGCAGTTGGCAGGTGAAATTGTGAATAGGGATATCTATAACAAAGCAACAGCTCATTTGGCCATTTATCCAAAGACCCGATATGAGTTCTTTGTTAGGAAAATGCTTTTCGAAAGATTTCATGAGATTGATTATGGGTCCAACCATCCTATAAGTCAAGGCTATGCCCGTCAAAATTCATGGTCTATGGGTTTTGTGGCTTCTCTCGGAGGCTGTTGCCTTATTGGCGATTTGTCTGAATTGTACAAAAGCTATGTTTCACTGGGCTTTGATATAGTAGTGACATATAGACGTTTTTCTTTTGACGGCGGAATTTGTTTTATGCCTATGTCAACAGGTTCGGATATTGAAGGTGACAATGGCGTTTTGGAGAAAGGGTGTGGAGTGTCGGCTTTAATGCCTCGTGGTGATTTCGGTTTTAATGTCGTGAAGAAGGAAAACTTTAGAATGAAACCGTTTTTGGGTGTTGGGGGAATGTTGATTAGGCATCAGAATTTACCGAATGAAACTGATTTTTCTGATTTAAACTTTAATGCCTTGGCCTTTTATGGTGGCTGTGGATTTGATTTCAAGTTGAAAAGTGAAATAAATGGATATGATCTTATCAATGTGAAATATATGTTTGGTGTCACTCCGTTTAGCGGAACGAATAAGGTCAGTGGCATGCATGTGATTTCTGTTGGCTACTCAGTAGAAGCTCTGTTTAGAAGAAATTATTATTGAATAATGAAATAACTTATTAAAATATAAATAGATATGAAACGGATTTTATTGTTTTTTGCATTGTTTATTGCTATTCCTTCCTTCGCTCAGATTGAGGAGGAAATCATGCAGTCGAAAGCTCAAAAGATTGCCAAAGGCAGAGAGTATCTTCTTGAGAAATTCCTAAACCGAGATTATGACAAGGTGAATGAAATCAAGGATTATCTGTTAAGCCTTGAAGACGAATACTATTTGGCACTCCATCCCGAGGAATTGTGGTATGTTCTTATGTGGACCAATGAATTTGACGAATTGGCCTCATTGATCCGTATTAGTGATTCATCCTATTTTGTCACACGTAATCAATATGATTTTTTCAGTGGGCGTGAACATACAATGATATTTCCAAGATGGGACAATTTGGAAACCCAGTTGCGAAATCGCAGTGTAGAAGAAAAACATTTGCTTGAATTTGCTTTGCAAGAAGCAGTTATAAGTCAGGAGGATAAGGACTTTCTGTCTGTCTTTATGGATTGGCTGCTTCTGAGGAATTATTGTCGAGGGGTCTATTATTATTCAGAAGATGTGAATGCAGCAGCTACACAGTTTCTGATTGATTATCCAAATAGCGATTATGAATGGTTTGTGAGACATGTGATTCGAGAACAATATGTTGAGAAGGACTGGGGCATAGGTTTTGGCATAAGCTTTTGCTCAGGTTTTTCGTCGGGGAATATGCCAACCAATGGGATTGGCATGGGGGTGAGTGTTGATGTCTTTTACAAGAAG
>JAZQPN010000356.1:0-13681 GCA_045628585.1 Bacteroidales bacterium
GGATTGGGGAATGCCAAGGCTTCCAACTGCTCCTTGGGTATCTTGCTCACGCTGCATGGAATTGGGTTGAAGTCTTCGCGTGACATCTTGATGATTTTGCCATAATTGTAACTGTCAAGAAAATCCTCGACTGCAAAAACACATCCGCCATCTGAAAAAGTTAGGATAAAAAGAGAAAAATAGTTTGCATATTCTTCTGAATCAAAGTCTTTTTGCCCTAACAATTCCATGTCTTTGTCGAATAAAACCACTTTGAAATATTGGTCAACGAAAAAGTCCTTATACCTTTGGATTGTCCCATAGAAGGTCGTGTCGTTTACCCGTTTCATCCATGTAGTGCCAAGGCACTGGAATGTGATTTCATCTGAAGTGCAAATCCTTTCTATACGATTAATTGTTCCATCAAGTTTAATGTTTGAAAGTGCAATTTGCCTTTTGGGATAGGTGTGGTTTGGTGCCAATGAACACATGGCGAATAATTCATCATCCGAAAGCCAGGTGTCAGAATACACTTCCTCAAACAACACTTCAAATCCTTGCCATAAGAAATGACCGTCTACATAGTTGAAATCACTATCATATAACAATATGGAAGGTCCTCCGTTTAATCCCCCGTCTGACGAAATGATGACATAGCCATCATCTGACGGGTTTCTGAACAGCTGCTGGCAGTTGTAGTAGTTTATGTCATTCTCATCATTTTCCGAAGAAGCAGGAACGAATCTGCAAGCTATTGTGTCCATGTTTTCATCAAGTTGAAGAAAATATGGTTTTTCCGCCCAGCCAATTCCTAATGGGCTATCGTACCTAACCATACCTGATACTGTCACAGTTCCGTCAGGATTTTGCAGCATGCGCCCTGCGTAAATAGAAACTGCATTTTCGGGTTTGATGTCGTGATGCCTAATGCTGACAACATCAAGGTTTTCATCAAGGATGATGAATTTAATTGCCTCACCCATTTCTTGGTAATATTCTGTTGCGGATACCATATAATTTCCATTATCCAATTGTATAATGTTCACGGGGAATGCCCTAAAAAGTTCTTCTACTTCGAACACTTTTTCGGTGAAATTCCCTTCAGAGTCGACGCAAATAATAATAGGATAAAAATTGTTTTTATCAACGCCTTTGCTTCCTATCATTACGGCTTCGTCTTTGGCATTTGTCAGACCATTATACAGAGTTGTGTAGTTGCCGTCGCCTCCATACTCTATTTCCCATTGCTGGGCAAAAAGAGAAAAACTTCCAAAAAGTAATAATGCAATTGCAACAAATCGTTTCATGGCTCAGATGTTTTTAATTTGGGACAAATATAGTGCTTTTTGGAAAAAGCAAGAATTTAGGCGGAAGTTTTTCGTTCAGCCAGCCGGATTCATTACATCTCAGGTTGAGTTTTAAAATAAAAGGCTGACCAAATTGGCCAGCCTTTGCTATTATTCCTGATTTGTCTCATTCCTTTTTCTTACTCGAAGTAAACAGATACAAAATCATGATTATCAAGAAAATCGTTACGGGTGCACTGAGCAAAATACGCAGCAGCACTTGCCCCATAAGCCTGAAACTGAACGATTCGAGCACGAAAAGCGCGAAATGATGCACCAGCACCATGCAGACGGAATATCTGATGAACCACACAAGGCCCAGCTGACTTAAATTAGGTTCCTGGATGCTTTCGAATTTCTGACGCCCGGAAACGAATTTTATGATGCCCGGACGGCAAAAAGCCATCAGCGTGGTGGCGCCGGCATGAAGTCCGAGCGTGCCCGAAAACAAGTCAACGGCCAGCCCGATGCCAAAGCCGCACAGCAGCAATTGCCATTTCGGCATGTTGATGGGCAGCAGCATGACAAACAGGAGATATATGTAAGGATGCACATAGCCGCCCAAACGGATGTGATTTACAATCAGCACCTGAAACAGCACCAATGCCACAAATCGCATGATATTAATTAACGTTCTGTTCATAGCGGTTAGAATTTTGCCCTGAGTGAATCCAACTCCGTTGCATACATGTTTCTGATGACGTAAACATGGCGCAAGGTTGCGAAATTAGTCGAAAACTTGATTTTTGCGCGGTTCAGGTCGCCACTCGGCGACTGATACAGCTCCTCAACGGTTCCCACCATCAGGTCTTTTGGGAAAATCTCGGAGTTCGGACCCGTCAAAACGGTGTCGCCCTGCTCAAACACAAGGTGTGTGGCAATGTCTTCAACCATGCCGTAACGGTAATTGTTGGTCGTCCATTTCAAGGTGGCCAGTTCCTGGTTTTTCTTGAAACTCACGCCGACACTCGAATTGCTGTGCAGCAGGCTGAGAATGGTCGCGTAATGCGAACTCACATCCAGAACCACACCCACGATGCCATCGGGCGAAACCACACACATGTCGGGCATAATGCCATCATTTTCACCTTTATTGATGATGATGTAGTTTTTCGCCTGATTGATGCTGTTGTTCACTACTTGGGCAGGAATGTATTCATAAAGCGTGTCGCTTTCGCTGGTCAGATAGGTGTTGTGCGTCGTGTCGGTAACGATTGACAACCGCTGGCGGAGCAAGGCATTCTCCTCGGCGAGTTGCTCGTTGGTCTTTTTCAGACGGAAATAGTTACCCACGTCGCTTCCCCATTCGTAAATTTTCCCTACCACATTGTTGGTCGTGTTCATCACGGCCTGCTTGTGATAGTTCTGACTTCGCGAAAGCATCAAAATGCAAATCACTTCGAGCACTATGAAAAGAATGACGAAGTGATTTTTCTGTATGAACCGAATCAGATTCCACATACCTTATTTGATAAGGAATGTAAAGCGGTCGAAGTTCTTCAAAGCGATGCCCGTACCGCGAGCCACGGCGCGAAGCGGGTCTTCGGCAACGTGGATAGGCAGTTTCGTCTTGGCATTGAGACGCTTGTCCAAACCACGAAGCAAGGCGCCGCCACCAGTCAGATAAATGCCTGTGCGGTAAATGTCAGCCGAAAGTTCAGGCGGAGTCTGTTCCAAAGCATTCAGGACAGCGGTTTCAATCTTCATGATGCTCTTGTCGAGGCAATGGGCGATTTCCGAATAGTTGACCTTGATTTCCTTAGGAATACCAGTCAGCATATCGCGGCCCTGAACGGCATAATCCTCTGGCGGATTGTCTAATTGCGGAATGGCTGCGCCGACTTCAATCTTAATGCGTTCAGCCGTGCGTTCACCAACGATGATGTTGTGCTGCTTACGCATATATTCCTCAATATCAGCCGTAAAGTCATCACCTGCAATACGGATTGACTTGTTGTTGACGATACCGCCCAAAGCAATGACGGCGATTTCGGAAGTGCCGCCACCTATATCAATGATCATGTTGCCGGCAGGTTCAAGCACATCGATGCCGATACCGATGGCGGCGGCCATAGGCTCGTGAATCAGACGCACTTCCTTGGCGCCAGCCTGTTCGGCCGAATCCTTAACGGCTCGTTCCTCCACTTCAGTGATGCCCGAAGGAATGCAGATAACCATCTTCAGCGAAGGCGGAAACAGCGTGTTCTTGAAATTAATCATCTTGATCATTTCGCGCATCATGTATTCAGCAGCCTGAAAATCAGCGATAACGCCGTCACGGAGCGGGCGAATGGTCTTGATGTTTTCGTGTGTCTTCCCGTGCATCATCATGGCACGTTTACCCACAGCTATGATTTTTTTCGTCTCACGTTGCAAGGCTACGATGGAAGGTTCGTCAACCACGACCTTATCGTTATAAATGATAATCGTGTTGGCCGTACCCAAGTCGATAGCGATTTCTTTATTTAGGAATGAAAATGCTCCCATATCTCAATTATTTAATATTCAATTATTTAAAGATTCAAAATTTAATATTTGACTTTTGGACAACCGATAACTGTAAACTGATAACCGATAACCAATTACAATTAATGACGGAAGTGACGATAACCGGTAAACACCATGCTGATGCCGTTTTCGTTGCAGCAATCGATGGATTCCTGGTCGCGGACCGAACCTCCAGGCTGAACGATGGCCGTAATGCCAGCTTCGTGAGCCAGTTCCACACAATCCTTGAATGGGAAGAAAGCGTCGGAAGCCAAAACCGCGCCGTTCAAATCAAAGTTGAATGACTTTGCCTTTTCGATGGCTTGCTTCAGTGCATCTACGCGCGATGTCTGGCCGATTCCTGAAGCGCACAATTGCTTGCCCTTGGCAAGGACAATGGCGTTTGAGCGGCTGTGTTTCACAATCTTATTGGCAAAAATCATGTCTTCGATTTCGGCAGCAGTCGGGGCCTTTGTCGTAATGACTTTGAAATCGTCGGCAGTTTCGGTGTGCAGGTCGCGGTCCTGAACCAGATAGCCATTCAAGGCCGTCTTCACGATTTTAGCCTTGTATTGGTCGGCTTTCAGTTTCAGAATGACCCTGTTTTTCTTCGAGAAGAGAACGTCCAGGACACCTTCCTCATATTCAGGAGCCACGATGACCTCAATGAACAGCTTGTTGATGTCTTGCGCAGCATCCAAATCGATTGGACGGTTACAAACCAACACACCGCCGTAAGCCGAAACCGGGTCGCCGGCCAAAGCATCCAGGTAGGCCTCCTTGACAGTTGAGCGGCAAGCCGTTCCGCAAGGATTGTTATGCTTGAGGATGGCAAAAGTCGGTTCATCAAATTCGCGGATGAGGTTCAAGCCGGCATCAAGGTCGAGCAGATTGTTGTACGACAGTTCCTTGCCATGCAGCTTTTCAAACATGCCGTTGATGTCGCCATAGAAAGTGCCTTTCTGATGCGGGTTTTCGCCATAGCGCAATGGCGTTCCTTCTTCTTCACAAACCCTCAGTTGCTGGTTTTCGTCATCCTTGGCAAACCAATTGTAAATGGCGCTGTCGTAGTGCGAACTCACGCCAAAAGCGTAGGTTGCAAAACGGCGGCGATCGTCAAGTGATGTTTCTCCATTCTGGTTTTCAAGCAGTTGAATCAGTTCGCCATAGTATTTTCTTGAAGGCACGATGACCACATCGTTGAAATTCTTCGCGCCGGCGCGGATAAGCGAAATGCCGCCGATGTCGATTTTTTCGATGATTCGGCTGTGGTCGTCGGTGGTGGCGACGGTTTCCTCAAAAGGATAGAGGTCGACGATGACGAGGTCGAAAGCCGGAATTTCGTAATCCTGCATCTCCTTCTGGTCGGATTCCAACTGGGTGCGTCCCAGAATGCCGCCAAACACTTTGGGGTGCAAAGTCTTCACGCGACCGCCCAAAATGGATGGGTAACCCGTGAGCGATTCGACGGTTTTCACCGAGCCGTCGATGCGTTTTATATAATCATAAGTGCCTCCTGTGGAGTAAATATGCACTCCGTTTTGTTTCAACAAGGTGACGATGGTATCTATGCCATCTTTGTAAAACACTGATATTAAAGCAGTTCTAATTTTTTTCAAAGCTCAAGAATTTAATGAGAATAATTATGCAAGATTATTAAAAATATGGTAATTGCGCAATGGCATTTTGCATTTTTTTTGAACAAAAATATCAACAGACTGATTTTGTTTGAAATGGAAGAGAAAATGGCCATTTTTGACCGTTATGTAGAAAAACAAAATATTTCGATTTTTATTTTATTAAAAATCAGCAATTTAAAGATAAAAATCATTCTAAAATAAAAATCATACTTGGAGCAAAGGAAATTCTTCTTATTTTTACAAATTCAAAATTATGCGATGGAAACAAAGTGGATTTTAAATAAAAATATTGATTATCAGCAAGTTGCTGAAATCATGAAGGCTCTCAATGTTGACGAGAACCTTGCCACTTTGCTTGTCCAACGCGGAATTACCAACTACGAAGAGTCGAAAATCTTTTTCCGTCCATCACTCTCGCAACTGCACGATCCATTCCTGATGACGGATATGGACAAGGCCGTCGACCGTGTGCTTCGCGCCATTAACAATGGTGAAAAGGTTTTGGTTTACGGCGATTATGATGTGGATGGAACTACCGCAGTAGCAGTGGTTTACACATACCTCAAGCCTTTCTTCAAAAAGAAAAAGATTGAGTTTTACATCCCCGACCGCTACAATGAAGGCTACGGAATTTCGCACAAAGGCATCGATTATGCTGCCGATAACAATTTCAAGCTGGTCATTGCCCTCGACTGCGGCATCAAGGCCGTTGAACGTGTGGAATATGCCAACGAGCGCGGTGTCGATTTCATCATCTGCGACCATCACCGTGCCGGCGATGTCATTCCGAATGCTGTTGCAGTGCTCGACCCGAAACGCCCTGACTGTCACTATCCTTACGATGAGCTTTCGGGCTGTGGCGTCGGTTTCAAGCTGATTACAGCTTTGGCCATGCGCGGCCTGGGCACGATGGAACAGGTCTTCGAATTGCTTGATTTGCTGGCCGTCAGCATTGCCGCCGACATTGTCCCGATTACTGGCGAAAACCGAGTCTTGGCCTATTTCGGCTTGAAACAGCTGAACAAACGTCCGCGTCCGGGCATTGAAGCCATCTTGCAGCATGCCAACATTCGTCGCCGCGATGACGATGCCGAAAACATAGAAGACGAAAATGTTCTGACAAGAGAACTGACAATCAGCGATTTGGTGTTTCTTATCGGACCTCGTATCAATGCGGCTGGACGTATCGACAAGGCCTCCGATTCCGTCCGTCTGCTCATTGCCGACAAGCAGGAACACGCCGAAAAACTTGCGGCTTCCATCAACGATTTGAACGACATGCGCCGCGAGTTCGACAACAACATCACGAAAGAGGCACTTGACATGATTGCCGCCGACGAACAGCTTCACAACGCGGCAAGCACGGTCGTTTTCAACGAAAACTGGCACAAAGGCGTCATCGGGATTGTGGCTTCGCGCCTTACCGATTATTATTACCGTCCGACCATCGTGTTGACAAAAGCAGGAGACCTTGTGACAGGTTCGGCCCGTTCCATCAAGAATTTCGACATTTACGATGCCATCGACAACTGCGCCGATTTGTTAGAACATTTCGGCGGTCACAAATATGCGGCCGGACTTTCCATGCGGCCTGAAAACTTATCAGAGTTTCAACGCCGTTTCGAAGCATACGTCAGCGAAAACCTGACAGCCGAAGATTCAGTTCCAGAAATTGAAGTCGATTTGAAAATCAATTTCAGCGACATCACAGCCAAATTCATGCGCATCCTGAACCAGTTTGCCCCATTCGGTCCAGGCAACCTCTCCCCTATTTTCTGGACCGACAACGTCTATGACACAGGCGCATCGCGCCCCGTCGGCGGTCACCGCCACTTGAAACTGAGTTTGTCTCAGGAAGGCGACAAGGAATTGGGAATCAGTCCGTTCTCAGGCATTGCCTTCTCGAAAGGCGACCTTTACGACCGCATCCACAGCGGCGAACCATTCAGCATCTGCTATCACCTCGAATACAACACCTGGCAAGGCAAAACCACGCTGCAACTGAATGTCAAGGACATCAAGTTCAAGGAAGAACTGTAAACGAAAAATGCAGAAACTCACGGCGTGAATTCCTGCATTTCCCTAATGCTTTTTCATTGCTGACAGCAAAGCGTCATTCCTGTTTTTGTTCGGCAGACTCTTTCTCATCTTCTTCCACAACTTTGGCAATAAGCGTTGCATTGTGTTTGCGGACGGCAAAGCCAAACATCATCATGATGACGCCAAAGAACATGGCGATGATGCCGGAAATGATAACAAATACACTTCCTGCTTCAATAGGTTTCACCATAAGAAGCACGCCAAACAGCAAACTCAATATGGCACTGATAATGTAAAAGCCTCTGTTTGTCAAGTCTTTGACGCTAAAAATAACAATCAACATGAAAATCCCGATGATGGCCGACCAAAGTCCGATAATGAAAATAATCAGTTTTTGGACTTCAAGCGACCAGAAAAAGGCGACGATGCCAAGGGCAACCATCACTACCGCTTCGAAAAGCAACATGCCCCAAGGCATCATTTTTTTCTTTCTGCGCAAGGCAAAAAGAAGGCAAATTATTCCGATGAGGCCAACGACAATGCCCGAAGCCTTCACTATGATTTGTGCCGTTTCGTCAGGCACCAGGAATGCCAGCAAGGCATAGATGATGGCAATCAGTCCGCTGAGCGAGAACGACCACCAGTTCGATTTGATTTTGACGAGTTCCATTGTTTAAAGTAATGTTAGTAATCCTTTAATAACGATAAAATACAATCCGAACAACATTAACGCAACACCGACCACTTTGTTCAAAATGCGGATTCGGTCTGCGTTGAAAAACCTTTTCAGTGAGGCTGCGCCCCATGCCTTCAGCAATTCGATAGCAAAACAGGAACCCAAAAGTATGGCAAAGAAAATCAATGTGTTGACTTTGTTTCCGCCCATGTTGCCAGCCACGACAGCCACAGCCGAAAACCAGAAAAACCACACGAAAGGATTCAGAATGTTCATGGCGAAGCCTTTGCCAAAGAAAATAATCCACGACGGCGTGTCTTTTTTCTTATCCAGTATCTCTTGCGTTTTCTTTTCCTTTTCGTCGACTTCTTTCATCACTTCCTCTTCATCCTTAACTTTTCGGAGGTATGTGAAAAGGCCGAACAAGAACAAAATAATGCCCGCTCCTATGATAAACAGCTGAAATTCATCGTGACTTGTCAAAACAACCTGAACCGACGTCAAGACACAAAGCAAAATGATGACGGCATCATTGACCAGCACGCCAAGCGAAAACCAAGCCGCCGACCTGAAACCGCGATGCAGACTCGTCTGCACCAAAGTGATGAAAGCCGGACCCATATTGATGACGACCGACATGAAAACGCCCAACAAGATGGCCCAAAACAGGAAACTGAAAGAGCCAACTTTGCTAAATTCAGGCAAACGTTGCAAAAATTCGGTTGATTCGTTCATTTCAATTCATTTAAATATTCGTTCCACATTTCAAGACGCTTTCCTTTCATCACGCGAGGGAATTTTGTTGCGCCGCCCCATTTCCCGATTTTCTGCTCCATGAAGTCGTAGAAAACGTGCGTCGGCAGTACATCGACAAACAATTGCTTGATGGCCTCAGTACGCTCAACGGCGTAATCATCGTTCAGTTTGCAGAGATTTTCATCGATTTTCCGAAGTGCCAATTCCTTGTCAATAGGTTCATCGACAGCAAGATACCAATGATGAGCATACATTGTTTCGTAGCGGATGCCGGCCACGGTAAATTCGGTGATGTTCACACCCAGTTCCTCGGCCATCATGTCCACGGCACGGGTCATATTGTCCTGCGAAAGATGTTCGCCCGTGATGCTCAAAAACTGCTTGGTGCGTCCCGTGATGGCCATTTCGCAGTTGATCGTGTTGAGGAACTTTATCGTGTCGCCAATCAGATAACGCCAAGTGCCTGCGCAAGTCGAAAGCAGCAAGGCGTAATCGGTGTTTTCTTCCACTTCGCTCAAAGTCAGCGTTGTAGGATGTTCGACGATGTTGCCATCCTCATCGAAATTCTGCTCGTTGAAAGGCACGAACTCAAAATAAATTCCGTTGTCGACCAAAAGCTGCATTACGCGTTTCTTCAAATCGACCTGATAGGCAATGTAACCTTCCGAAGCAAGATAACTTTCGATGTAAAGCACTTCCTTGCCGAAAATGCGCTCGAAACTCTTTTCGTAAGGTGCAAAAGCTACGCCGCTGTGGACGTATGCTTTCAGGTTCGGCCAAAGGTCGTGAATGGTGTTGAGGTTGTATTCCTTGATGATGCGTTCCAGCAAAATCTGGACCCAAGCCGGCACACCGACAATCACGCCGATGTCCCAATTCTTGGCTTCCTTCACCATCACGTCCATTTTTTCGCCCCAGTCCTTGATTTTCGAAATCTTCTGGCCTGGCTTGTAGAAAAACTCAAACCATGACGGAATCTTGCTGGCCGAAATGCCAGAAAGGTCGCCGGCATAGTAGCCGAATTCCTTGTTGTATTGCAAGTCGGTGCTGCCGCCAATCATCAGCACGCCCTTGTTGTAGAAGTCGGCTGGAAAATCATAGCGCGTCGCCGACACTAATTGACGGATGCTGGCGCGTGTAATCTTGTTATTCAGGCCTTTAGTGATAGGAATATATTTGCTTGCCGCTTCCGAAGTGCCCGAACTCAAGGCAAAATACTTGATTTTGCCCGGCCATGCCACGTTGCGTTTGCCTTCAAGGTTGAGATGCCACCATTGGTCATGCATCTTGTTGTAATCGAAAACAGGAACCCGCTTGCGGAATTCTTCAATGATGTTTCCCGACTTGAGGATTTCGTCGAAATGGTAAAACTTGCCAAACTCAGTGAACTGTGCTTTTGACAACAGTTTGCGCAATTCTCTTTTTTGCGCTTTAATCGGGTCGGTATGGTTTTGTCTGATTTCGACAGGGATGTTTTTTATTTCGGCTGCCGCCTTGATGAGAGCACCTAAAACTGGTATTGCCATGATACGTTACATTAATTTAAGGTGCAAAGGTAATAATTCATTTTGAAATTAGCGAGGATTGATGTTTTTTTACGGATATTAATTCCATTTGACCCATACGCCAAATAAAAAACAAAACCCTGTCATCCATATCGTTGTTTTCGACAAAATGACAAGGTTTTGATTTATTTGGCATTATAGCTGATGCCGGATGAAAAATGCTATTCGAAATAATCCGTTTTTTATCTTATTGAGCCTTAGCCCAAGTGTCTTTCAGACCAACGGTCTTGTTGAAAACAAGATGATCGGCTGTGCTGTCCTTGTCGACGGTGAAATAACCGATTCTCTGGAACTGGAAATGGTCAAGTGGCTTGACATCGGCGAGGAATTTTTCCACATAGCACACTGGGCGGATTTCCAAAGAGGCTGGATTCATCATTTCCTTCATCGCTTCGAGTGGCGAAAGGCCGCTGTCCTGCAGGCGTGCGAGTTCGTCGCGCGGATTTTCAACTTTCCATAGACGGTCGTACATGCGCACTTCGGCTTCCAGACAATGGTTGCAGCTGACCCAGTGGATGGTGCCTTTCACCTTGCGGTTGGCGCCTGGCAGACCGCTTCTCGATTCAGGGTCACATTCAGCATAGACTTCGACGACCTCGCCGTTTTCGTCTTTCTTGCAACCCGTGCACTTCACGATGTAGGCATTCTTCAGACGGACTTCGTTGCCAGGGGTCATGCGGAAATATTTCTTCGGAGCATCTTCCATGAAGTCTTCCTTTTCAATCCAAAGTTCGCGGCTGAACTCAATTTTGTGGCTGCCAGCGCTTTCGTCTTCAGGATTGTTGATGGCTTCCATTTCCTCGACCTGACCTTCAGGATAGTTGGTGATAATCAGTTTCATCGGATTGACGACAGCAGCCACGCGGGTTGCCGTTGCGTTGAGGTCTTCGCGGATGGCGCTTTCCATCAAGGCGAAATCGTTCAAGGCATCGTATGTGGTGTAGCCAATCTTATCGATGAACTTGTGAATGGCCGATGGCGTGTAGCCACGGCGACGGAAACCGCAAATCGTGGGCATACGCGGGTCATCCCAACCGCTGACCAAACCCTTGTTGACCAAGACGAGCAAATTGCGTTTGCTTAACAGAATATAATTGAGGTTCAGTTTGTTAAACTCGGTCTGGCGTGGACGGTTGTCATCCAAGTCTTTGCCTTCTTTCAGTTCGTCGACGAAATAATCGTACAACGGGCGGTGAACCACAAATTCCAAAGTGCAGAGCGAGTGGGTGACGCCTTCGAAGAAGTCGCTTTGTCCGTGAGCGAAGTCGTACATCGGGTAAGCGTTCCACTTGGTGCCTGTGCGATGATGTGGCGTTTTCACAACACGGTAGATGATAGGATCGCGGAAGTGCATGTTCGGGTTGGCCATGTCGATTTTGGCGCGCAACACCATCTTGCCTTCTTCAATCTCACCGTTATTCATCTTGTTGAACAGGTCCAGAGACTCTTCAATAGGGCGGTTGCGGTAAGGGCTTTCGGTGCCAGGCTGTGTAGGCGTGCCTTTTTGTGCCGCAATCTCTTCCGAACTCTGTTCATCAATATAAGCCTTCCCTTCCTTAATCAATCTGATGGCAAAATCCCAGAGTTGCTGGAAATAATCGGAAGCATAGTATTCGTTACCCCACTGGTAGCCAAGCCATTGAATATCTTCCTTGATGGCGTCGACATACTCCATGTTCTCCTTGGTAGGGTTGGTGTCGTCGAAGCGCAAATTGCACACGCCGCCGTGTTTGGCAGCAATGCCGAAGTCGAGGCAGATAGCCTTGGCATGACCGATGTGAAGATAACCGTTAGGCTCTGGGGGGAAGCGGGTCTGTACACGTCCGCCGTTCTTACCGTTTCTGAGGTCTTCCTCAACCATCGCTTCAATGAAATTCAGCGATTTCTTTTCTGTTCCGTTTTCTTCAACTGGATTTGTCATAAGTCTAAAATAGTTAATACAAGGTGCAAAAGTAAGACAAAATCATTTATTCGGATTCGGCTGCGCCGAGAAATCTTTCAAAAATCTTCATTTATGGATTCCCGCCCTTGCGGTCGGGAAAGGAGAGTTTGGGGATAAATTAAGGAAGCGGCGGCGTGTGAGGTTCGCACTAAGCGCAATGACAGGCCGCCGCCGCTTGCTCAATATAGTTATGAAATCCATTCCCGTCGCCAGACGGGAATCTCATATTGATAATTCGACTTGACATAATAAGCCGAATACCATCAAATTGCTATGATTTTTGATAGATTTTTGATTCGATTTTCATTGGATTTCTTTGCCGTAGGCAATTACGACAATCCCTATTTCTCAATCAAGGCGACAAGGCGGTTGTACCAATCTTCGCCGAACTTGCGAATCATCGGGCCTCTCAGGAATTTGTACAGCGGAATGCCATCCTTTTCGCCTTTGCGTTTGGCAGGTGTGCACACGCTCCACTCGTGATAAACGATGTGCGTGAAGCCGTCTTTTTCCATCAGACGGATAGGATAAAGGTGACACGAAATCGGCTTCCAGAAATCGGTCTTGCCTTCCAAATAAGCCTTTTCGATGGCGCACAAAGCGGTTCCGTTTTCGTGGAAATAAACGAAGGCACACTCCTCACCATTGACGAGCGGCGTGACCAATTCGCCGAAATCATCATAGTCATAGACATCGTTATCTTCAACGACCTTGATGCCTTCGGGCCGCATATAAGGTTTAATGGCATCAAGGTTGTCTTCGATGAGACCGATTTCAGCATCTTCCAAAGGTGCACCGGCATCGCCAGCCACACAGCACTCGCCTTTGCAAAATGCTAAGTTACAGCAGAATCGTGCATTCAGAAAGTCGTCGGTGACGACAATGTTGTCAAGTATAATCATGGGGCAAAAATAGCGTTTTTTGACAAAATATGAGTTTAGTTTTCCCCCTACTGGCAAATGATTCCATTTTCAGAATCTGGTCAAAAAACTTCGATATGTTGAATTGTCTTTCTAATTATTTGAATGTCAAGTTGATTAATAATCATTGGTCGTTTGCGTTCAAAATCAAACCTCTGATTATTATACGATTTTTAACCTTGCAACGTTGCAACCCAAATTCATATCAGCAAACAATGCTACATTTGCAGCGTTAAACGAAATGAAAGGATAAGAAATGAACAAAAAACTTTATCGTTCGATTGCGAACAAAAAACTCTGCGGTGTTTGCGGAGGCATCGGTGAATACTT
>JAZQPN010000357.1:0-15829 GCA_045628585.1 Bacteroidales bacterium
GAGAGCGACCGATTGGAAGCCAGCTATGCAAATAAGCCCGGTCAATGGGATCAAATCATGCTTATGGATGGCCGCGAAGGTGCCGACAACATCATCGACCATGCCATCATCCGCAACAGTTTCATCGGCATCAACTGCCAGTCGGTGCTGAAAGCCACGCAAAGCGCTCTGCGCGTGAGCAACACGATTATCGAAAACCAGTCGGGATGTGGTTTCTACAGCGTTTATTATGCAGCCGAACTGAAGAACTTCATTATCGCCAACAGCGGCGTGAATGCCGTCCAGATTCATGGCGGCGACTACCGTTTCGTGCATGGCACCATCAGCAATTACTGCACTTTTGCTGCCAACAATTATGTGGCTTTGTCCATCGACAACTATGTGGAAGGCAGCGAGGAGATTTACCTCTACCCGCTTCATAACTGCGAATTGGACAACTGCATCGTTTACGGCAAGAATGAAAACGAGATTGCCACCTCGTTCTATGCAGAAGCCGACACGAATTATGTCTTCGACCATTGCCTGCTGAAATCGAAACAATACACGGATTATCCAGGCTTCAGGCATTGCCTTTTCAACAAAGACCCGATGTTTGCTGATTACAGCCACAACGACCATCACTTGGACAGCATCACCTCTGCTGCCATCGGCATCGGCAGTCCTGCCTTCGGCGATGAGGTGCCTTACGATTTCGACGGCGTGAGCCGTGTGGGTATCCCTGATGTTGGGGCTTATCAGTATGTTAAATGAATGGCAATAATATACTATTTAACCTTTTTACAACCAAAACATTCAAAACCTATAAATCTTTTGCATATCTGACCATGAATCTCGCAACCGCTCGATCCAGGCCAGCCTTTCGGCTTTTTTCATTTTAAAACCTTCAAGCTGGGTCTAAAAGTATATTATTGCCATATTTCATGTGCCAGAATTGTATCAACTTATTATTATACTGTTACTTAGGTATTGTTTTGATTTTGATGCATCTGCAAAAAACCTCAATAAACCAAAACTGTTTTAATATTTTAGCGACTATATCAAAATAATTCGTATTTTTGCACCCTTAAAACGCAACAATTATTTTTTTATTAAAAAATGAAGAAGACACTGATTTTTAGTATGGTTATTTTTTCTTGTCTGGCAGCTAAAGCACAAGAAATCAATGCCATAGTCACAAGACAGGACAACGTAGCTCAGGAAAAGATTCAGCTCATCAACACGCCAAATGTCATCCTGAATCAAGACGGCATAACATTGAATAGTGGCGAGCAAACTGTAAAAGAGTACGATTTCAGTGATGGAAATGTTACCGTTCTCTTTGCTTCGGCCATCAACGGCAGCGAGAGCATCGAAAACTTCACTCATCCTGTCGTCATTGAAAACCGCGGCAAACTTACCGTTTCCGGAACAAACGGCAACGAAAATGCCGAAGACCTTGTCATTGAAGACGGCGGACAGCTTCGCTTCAATGCAGGAACCGTCAACGCAATCGTGAAGAAAGTCATTAAAGGATATAATGATGGCAACGGCAACTGGTATCTGGTCGCATCACCTGTTTCGGGAGCCACCGCCACCCCAACTGCTGTCGGAATGATTGACCCAACAACTCCCGACAACTACGACCTTTACATTTTCGACCAAACCAAGCTTCACGAGGAATGGCAAAACAACAAAGTCTCAGGACAGGAAATAGAATCATTGGCAATCCAAAACGGCTACCTCTATGCCAACAAGCCCGGCACAACGCTGGCTTTCAATGGTCAACTTATCGCATCAGCTGATGACAAAGAATTGGTCTATGATGATAAAAACGCCAAATGGGCTGGTTTCAACCTTGTAGGTAATCCTTATGCGTGCAACGCCACGATTGAAGGAACCGGCTTGCGTTCTAACAACTTCTTCTTCGAGATGAATCAAGACGGAACCGCCCTTGTGGTCGTTGAGGATCCTGTTTTAGCTCCATGCACCGCTGTTTTTGCGGTAGCAGCAGGCAGCGAAACAACACCAGCCGTCTCGTTCGTCAAAGAAGCTATCCGTGGCGAAAACAATGCATTGCAGAGCATCCGCATCGAACTGCTTGCCAATGGCAAAAACATTGATCGCGCCTACGTGAACATGAATGGTCAGACCCTTCCAAAATTCAGACTGAACGACAACTCATCAGAGATTTTCTTCAGCAATGCTAACGAAGAGCTTGCAGTCGTTTCGGCCAGTGCAACTAACGGCGTAATTCCTGTCAACTTCAAAGCTCAACAGAACGGCAATTACACCATTGCCATCAACACGGAAAACATTGATGCAGAATATATGCATCTCGTTGACAATATGACTGGCGCTGACATTGACCTGCTCGCCACACCTAACTACAGCTTTGAAGCCAAGACAAGCGACTACGCTTCACGCTTTAAACTCGTGTTTGGCATAAAGGACGAAAACTCCGAAACATCCGAAAACTTCGCTTTCATGAACAACGGCAATCTCGTCATCGACAATATCGATGGTCAGGCAACATTGCAAATCATTGATGTGACGGGAAGAGTCATCAGTACGGAAATTATCAGCGGCAGCTACAACAAGCCACTCAATGTCACACCGGGACTTTATATCCTTAGCCTCGACGATATGACACAGAAAATCATAATGAAATAACAACAAATAAACACAGAATAAAAAATGAAAAAATTAGCATTATCATTTGCAATCATCCTTGGAATGACAATTGGCGTATCGGCCCAGAACACCGGAGGTCTTTTCCACCGCGGTGCTACCCCAGACTATGACAACGCAGGTAGCGAAATCAACCAACCAGCTCTGCCTCGCCACGGACAAAGCACCAATCAGGACGGTGCTCCTCTTGGCAGCGGTGCCATGCTCCTCATTGGCTTTGGCGCAGCTTACGCCTTGAGCAAGAAAAAGAAGTAAACCAACTGAACATCAAAGAGATGTAAACTGTTTTAAAAGAGGCACAATGTGCCTCTTTTATTTTTTTGCCGTCCACAAAAATCAAATCGAAGTCCCATAATTACAAAGGCAGCCCCATACGGACGCTTTGCAAAGCAAATTGCCGATGGAAACAGCATGACAAAAAGACAAGGTTTTACAAGTTTTGGGTGACAGAGTTTAAGAAAAACATTACTTTTGCAAAGCAAATTGAAAAATACGAACAATGAAAATCATTCTTGCCACCGATTTCAGCGATGCCAACAAAACGCTAACGGAATATGCCATTGATTTACTGAAAGATAAAGAAGGCACCTTACTCCTTTTCCACGCTTACGAAGAAGAAGACGACTATGTGGAAGCCGAAGCGAAAATGAGTTCGACGGTGAATCTTTTGGGCGAATTCGGCAACATTGATGTGAAATCCGTTTTGGTTCAGGGCGACCCTGAGACCTGTCTGCTGAAACTCATCAACGACGAACAGGCCGACCTCGTCCTGATGAGCACACGCGGCCGTGGCAATAAGCGTTTTTTGGAAGGCAGCCTCTCCAAAAAAATCATGAGTTCCTCGCCTATCCCGCTGTTATCCATTCACGAAGACTACCAATACCGTGAAAGCAGCGAGATACTTTTCGTCACCAATTTCAACAAAAGCGACTTCAACACCATCAGTAAAATCTTTGATTTGCTGAAGCCTTTTAATCCGCACATGCACGTCGTTCACTACATCATCGATGGTTCGCCGGCCAAAGCCTCAAGACTGCTGTTTGAACTGGAAGCCACGCTTAAATATCTGGATTTCAGCGAAAACATAAAATACAAACTCATCTATTCCACCAATCCGAAAGTCGCCTTGAAGACCTATTGCGACGAGAACGGCATTTCCTTAGTCGCCTTCACGCCACGCCAAAAGCATTTCGGCGACCTGTTTTTCAAGGACCGCGTCACGAAAGATGATTTTTATGACTTGCATCTGCCGCTGCTGACGTTTAAAAAATAATTCGTATTTTTACGAACAGTAAGAAAAAAAGTATTATTTTTGCCGCGAAATTTAAACAAATGAATTCCGATTATACTGACAAACAACAGAAATTGGCGCGTTATGCAAAAGCCTTGGGCAACCCTACCCGTGTTGCAATAATAGAGTTTTTGCTTCATCAGGAAACATGTTTCTTCGGTGACATTCACGAACAATTGCCCATCGCAAAAGCTACGGCATCACAGCATTTGTCAGAATTGAAGGATGCCGGATTAATTCAAGGTGAAATCATTCCACCTAAAGTAAAATATTGCATCAATAAGGAGAATTGGATGGAAGCCAAAGCCTTATTCGGTGAGTTTTTTAGTCATTGCGTATGCAAAAGCAGCAAATGCTGCGACTAATTTTTTTGAAAATAATGTTCGTAGTTTTACGAAATACAAACAATAACATTAATCCAAATAAAAATCAACTATGGAAATTAAAATCTTAGGAACAGGCTGCTCTAACTGCAAGACCTTGTTCGCCAATGTGCAGCAGGCTTCTGCCGAACTCAAGCTCAAAGCCACCATTACAAAAGAAGAAAACATGGTGAAAATCATGGCTTACAATGTGATGCAACTTCCCGCTTTGGTCATCGATGAAATAGTCGTGGCGAAAGGAAAACTTTCCTTTGACGAAGTGAAAAAACTTCTTCAGAATTATTCTATTTAATGTTAAATCAATAAAACACAAAAAACAATGAAAATCAAATTGTTATCAAGCTTATGCTTATTTATTTTATTGACCGGCTGCGGCAATACGACTAACCAGAAAGAGAAAAACAATTCATCAAACGATACGCTTCATGTCTATTGCTTCTATGGAAAACAACGTTGCCCAACCTGTATTGCCATCGAAAAATTCACGCTGGAACTCATTGAACAACAGTATGCTACTGACATCAAAACAGGAAGAATCAAATTTCAATCTGTCAGCATTGATGAGAACGAGGCTTTAGCCGACAAATACGAAGTCGCTTGGTCATCGCTCATTCTCGACAAGAATGGCACCATCAACAATCTGACCGATATGGGGTTCAAATATGCTCGCAACAATCCCAATGAATTCAAGGCACGATTGGAAGCCGAAATTGACAAATTATTACAATAATGGAAACCCTGCAACAACTTTTGGACAGCAGCACAACACCGATCATTACGGCATTTTTTTTGGGACTGCTGACGGCAATCAGTCCCTGTCCTTTAGCAACCAACATCGCTGCTGTTGGTTTCATCAGCAAAAACATCAGCAGCAAATGGGGTGTATTGCGTAAAGGATTGCTCTACACTTTAGGAAGGATATTGGGCTACAGCATTTTAGGTTTTGTGCTCATCCTCATTTTGAAACAAGGCGCCGGCATCTTCAAGGTGCAGAAATTCTTTGCGCGGTATGGCGAATTGTTTATTAGCCCTATCTTGCTGATTATCGGTTTATTCATGTTATTTGGAAACCGTTTGAACCTGCCAAAATTCGGTTTTCAATCCGATGGCGAAGATCTTGCGGAAAAAGGCGGTTGGGGTGCCTTGCTGTTAGGCATTCTGTTCGCCTTGGCGTTCTGCCCTACAAGTTGCGTGCTTTATTTCGGCGGCCTCATTCCACTATCTGTTGCATCATCAGGCGGTTATTTTCTTCCTGTTGCCTTCGCTTTTGCAACCGCCCTACCCGTTCTTGCCGTTGCTTTCATCATCGCATTCAGCGTTGAAAGCATCGGAAAATTCTATGGGAAAATGCAAACACTGCAAAAATGGATGAACTGGATTGTCGGCGGGCTTTTCATCATCGTTGGTATTTATTATTGCATTATCATTTTTTTGTAAAATTTAAAATCAATTCATTATGATTCAAAAATTCGCTGATTGGCTTGTATTTAACCTCATCGGCCTTGATGCAAGCACACGCTTTGCCATCGCCTTGAATTTCTTTGTTTTCGAAACCATCAAGGTGCTGATACTTTTGTTTGTCATCAGCGCAATCATGGGCATAATCAACGCATATTTTCCAATCGACCGACTGAAGAACTATTTGCAGACGCATAAACTCTATGGCTTGCAATATTTGTTGGCCTCTTTTTTTGGAGCTATCACGCCATTTTGCTCATGTTCGTCCATTCCTTTGTTCGTCGGTTTTGTGAAAGGCGGTGTACCACTTGGCGTAACATTTTCATTTCTAATCACTTCACCATTGGTCAATGAAGTGGCTGTTGCCATGTTTTTAGGTGCTTTTGGTCTGAAAACCACCATTATTTATGTAGTGAGCGGCATCATTTTAGGCACCCTTGGCGGCATCATTTTGGGACAATTCAAATTGGAACGCCACCTTAGTCCTTGGGTGTTGCAGATTCAGAAAGACAGCATCGAGCAAACCGGGAAATGGGAAGCCGAACACATCAGTTTCCGGGGAAGGCTGCCAGGAATCATCAAGGAAAGCTGGGGAATCGTAAAAGGAGTTCTGATTTATGTCCTCATTGGCATTGGCATTGGATCGGCCATTCACGGTTTTGTCCCCGAAGGGTTCTTCACCAAATATCTAAGTGCGGAACAATGGTGGACTGTGCCGACTGCCGTCCTAATCGGCATTCCCATGTATAGCAATGCTGCTGGTATCGTTCCTGTCATTGAAGTCTTTGTGCGCAAAGGCGTTGCCATTGGAACAGCCATTGCTTTCATGATGGGCATCGTGGGTCTCTCCTTACCAGAAATGACTATGCTGAAAAAAGTGATGAACTGGAAACTTATCGGAATATTCTTTGGCACCATCGCCGTCATGTTTATTTTAAGCGGTTGGTTATTTAATACCGTGCTGTAAAGTAATCATTTCAAGCTTTTTTTTCATACCAAATGTCACTCCTGCTGTATTTCTCACAACGGCAGGAGACATTTTTCATACCGTATGACACACTCAATTTGGAATCACAGTTCCTTCATTTCCAAAAAATGAGGTGTTACAGATTTTTCCTATAAAAAGGTTTTTCCAAAGTACTTAAAGTTTTGTAAAATTTTCCTACTTTTGCACCCGATTACACAATAGGGGTGCCTTTCTTGCTTTGGCAAGATGAAAGACAGGCTGAGATCAAACCCTCTGAACCTGATACGGATAATGCCGAGACAGGGAAACGAGTTTCTCAAAATTTCCTCTATTGATTTATTGTTCAACAACTTAAATCAATGAGTCATGTCTAAACGACAGTTTTTATTCCTTTTCATTCTGATGCTTTCGGCCAGCATGGCGAAAGCACAAAACGAGTTGCCGGAAGGCGACACTTTGCCTTACCTCAAGCAACTTTTGGACGAAGTCACGGTCAGCGCAAGTCGCGTGGGCGAAAAAACACCTCTCACCCACTCCGACATCGATGCAGCGGAAATCCGCAAGAACAACAAAGGCGCCGACCTGCCTTATCTACTGCAAAACACGCCTTCGCTCGTCGTCACTTCCGATGCCGGAACGGGAATCGGCTACACGGGACTTCACATCCGCGGCAACGACTTGACCCGTATCAACGTGACACTCAACGGCGTACCCGTCAACGGTGCGGAAGACTATCAGGTCTATTTCGTCGATTTGCCCGATTTGGCTTCTTCGGTCGATAACATCCAAGTGCAACGCGGCATCGGCACTTCGACCAATGGAGCCGTCGCTTTTGGCGCTTCCATCAACATCAAGACCGATGAAATCAGCGCCACACCTTACGCCACGCTCAGCAGCGCCGGCGGCAGTTTCAAATCGCTGAAAAACACGCTCAATTTTGGCACTGGCCGCAGTGAAAACGGCTTCAACCTCTCTGGTCGCTTGAGCCAAATCCGATCCAATGGTTATATCGACCGCAGCTGGGCCAAACTGAAATCGTATTACCTTTCGGGTTCTTGGTCCAATCAAAACAACATGCTGAAATTCATCATGATGAGCGGAACCGAAAACACCTATCAAGCTTGGAACGGCATCCCGAAAAGCATGGTTGAAAGCAATCCGACTTACAATCCCGCCGGCGAAATGTACGGCAAAGACGGCAATTTCCTTGGATTTTACGACAACGAAACCGACAACTATACGCAAAGTTACTACCAGCTGCATTACGCTCACAATTTCACCGAAAAACTCACCCTTACCTCCGCACTTTTCCTGACCACGGGCAAAGGCTATTACGAAAACTACATGAACAGCATGGATGTTTCGGGCTATAAACTCAATCCCGTTTGGGTTGATGACGAACTTATTGATAATTGCAACTTCGTGCAGCAGAAATGGTTAGACAACTATTTTTATGGAGCAAACCTTAGTCTCAGCCATCAGGCCAAGCGTTTCAACACTACGTTTGGCGGCGGCTGGAACCATTTTGAAGGGGCGCATTTTGGAAAACTCGTTTGGGCACAGATTCCAATTCCGACCGATTACGAATGGTACCGCAACCAAGGCCACAAGACCGATTTGAACCTTTTCGCCAAAACCAATGCCGAAATCAGCGCACATTTCAGTCTGTTTGCCGATTTGCAATACCGTCATGTCATCTACAATATCAATGGCGAGCATGAAGATTTGCGCGACATCACGCAAAGCCACAACTACAATTTCGTCAATCCGAAAGGCGGCGTTTTCTACAGCCTCGACGAGAAAAACGATTTCTATTTCTCCGTAGCTTGCTCACACCGCGAGCCAAGCCGCAACGTGTTTGAAGACACCGACGAAGACCGACTTGACAAGGTAAAAGCCGAGCAACTCATTGATTATGAACTCGGTTACAACCGCAAAGGACAGAAATTCAGTTTCAGCACCAACCTTTATTATATGGATTACAAAGACCAACTGGTGCTGACGGGCGAAATCAACAGCGTGGGCGAAGCCGTGATGACGAATGTCGACAAAAGCTACAGATTGGGTCTTGAAGCATCAGTCAACTACCAGATTTGCAAACAGTTCGCCATAAACGGAAACTTGGCTTTGAGCCGCAACAAAATCCTCGGTTTCACCGATTATCTTGAAGATTGGGAAAACGGCGGCTATCACACCACTTTCCTCGGCACAACGGATATTTCCTTCTCTCCCAACCTCATTGGCGACTTCAACCTTATCTACAAGCCTATCAACGACTTGAGTTTCAACCTGCAAGGGCAATATGTCAGCCGACAATACATCGACAACACTTCCAATTTGGAGCGCAGCCTCGACCCGTATTTCATCAGCAACCTGCACATCAATTACGAATGGCAGCAGAAAGTGTTCAAAACGCTGAATTTCAGTCTTTCCGTGAACAACATTTTCAACCATCGCTATTGCAGCAACGCATGGGTTTACCGTGCCTATATGGGCCATGAATACGGCGAATATCTCATTGACGGTTATTTTCCGCAAGCCGGCATCAACTTCATGTTTGGGGTGACGATTGGAATATGATGATTTTTATGCATTACTTCCATTCCGTAGCCGTCCACATGGCGAGCATGTTGGCACACAGATAAAAGATGAGCAAAGTCAGCGGTTCCTGATGTCGCCGCTGCCCATTTTGCTGCCTCTCACGGTAGGCGAACCTGAATAACAGATGTCGCCCGAGCCAACGATGCCGTAATTGAGAGTGCCTACGACTTCGCCCAAATACACATCGCCCGAACCTGCCGTTTCAATCTCAGCGTTCCGAATCTGTCCATTGACGGTAACATCACCCGAACCAGCAATCTCAACATCAACTTTCAAGACATTTGCTTCAGTAAAAATCACATCGCCAGAACCGGCTGTTTCGACATCAATCTTCTGGAAATCGGAATGTTTTTCGATTTTCACATCACCCGAACCTGCAATTTCAGCCTCAAATTCGGTCATTACAAGCGGTTCCTTAAAGATGACATCACCCGAACCTGCTATGTTGACCGACATTTCCTTGCCCGTCAAACTGCTCAGCACGTTGACATCGCCTGAACCTGCAATGTCGATGCCCTTTAAACTCGGCGAAGTGACTTCGATAACAAATTGCGTAGCTTGCAGATTCACCGTACGATGTTTCTTCGCCCTGCTCAATTCCAAATCGCCTTCAACAGTCTTAATGTCAAGGTATTCCAAAAGGTTTTCATCGACTTTCACGACACAACCATACTGGCTGCCAGTTCTGTAATTCACTGTTGCAGAAAGGCATAATTCGATTTCATTGAACTGCCCAACCTGAAATTCGCGCGTGACAATGTTGCCATTGCCCTTAATAATGGTTTTGCCAAAGCTGCATGAGAACAGTGCCATGCAGACAATCAATGCAGGAATACGGATAGATTTTGCTTTCATAGTATTAAAGTTTAACAGCAATAATACGGATAAAACGCGAAAATGTTACATTGACAAACAAAAAAAATACAGCAATCGCGTAATTTTCATAATTTTGCGCCAAATAATCAAAAAACACATCAAAAATGAAGAAATTATTAATTGGAGCCGCAGCCTTGATGATGATGACCAGCTGCGCATCGCTCAACTCAACGAAAGCCTTGCAAGCCGGTGCCGCTGCTGTCCAGGCTTTCACCATCACTGATGCACAAGTCGCATCACTTTGCCAGGAATACATGGTTCAGACCGACGGAGAAAACACAGTTTTGCCAGCCTCAAACGAGTACACCCAACGCTTGACCAACATCATGAAGAAATTCAAAAACCTTGGCGATTTGAACGTAAACTACAAAGTGTATCAGTCGAATACCGTCAACGCTTTTGCCAGCGGCGACGGCAGCGTGCGCGTCTATTCCGGCCTGATGGACGTGATGGACGATGATGAAATCTTTGCCGTCATCGGTCACGAACTCGGTCACTTGAAGAACAAGGACGTGCGCGATGCATACCGTCAGTCCTACCTGATGGTGGCCGCCCGTTACGGCATTTCGGCATGGAACGAAACTGCAGGTGCCATTTCGGAAGGCATCCTCGGCGACTTGGCACAGCAGATGGCCTCAAACGCCTATTCGCGCAAGCAGGAATACGAAGCCGACGAAGCCGCATTCCAATTCTGCCTCGCCAACGGCGTGAACCCCTACGCCATGTATAATGCTCTTAACGTGCTCATTACCTTGAGCGGCAACAGCGGCACACAAGGCGCCGTAGCACAAATGTTCTCTACCCACCCTGACAGTGCAAAACGCGCAGCCCGCATCAAGGATATGGCCGATGCAGCTCGCAAAGGCGGCGAAATAAAACCTGTAGGAACAATTAACCCCAAAAACAACGGAACTTCCAACAGCTCATCAAACGGCACATCAGGCATCAACATCAAGCCCAACGGCGGAAAGACCAACTCCTCGGGCAGCGGTTCGAACACAAACAACAATGGCAACAGCGGAAAGCCTAACACCATTAACATCAAGAAGGGATAAAGAAAACCTATTCAAACTAAAAACA
The DNA here is from genome assembly GCA_045628585.1 of Bacteroidales bacterium. GTDB lineage: Bacteria > Bacteroidota > Bacteroidia > Bacteroidales > F082 > Limimorpha. Next base: position 11,324 of record JAZQPN010000357.1, read on the forward strand.
GCCGCCCGATTGGACGGCTGTTTTTGTATATCAAAAAAAACATATCTTCCTTACTTCACCACATTGATTTGACGCACTTCGCATCCACTTTCCGTTTCTATGCGAATCAGGTATAAGCCAGCTTTCACTTGCGACAAATCAACCAATGTTTCTTCGCCTTCGGCAGGAATTGTGCTGACAATCTGTCCCAAAGCATTCATCACCGTGATTTGCTTCATATCAGCGGCAACGACTTTCAACAATCCATTTGTTGGATTCGGATAAACCGTTGCATTGACAGTATTTTCAGCCACCGAAGCCATTAAAACGTATGTTGAAGCAGGTTCGGTCTCACCAAGGCCATCATAGACAGCCGTCACATGATAGTAATAGTCGCCCTCTTCAACATTGTCAAGATACTCATATTGGGTCTGACCCTCAACAGCAGGAACATTGGCAATTAACTGATAGTCAACATCGTCAATGGAACGATAGAGATTAAAGCTCTCCAATCCGTTGGGTTCGGCGTTATAGCTGACGCGAATGTCGTCAATGGCCAAGGCAAACTGATTGGTGCAATTGAAATGGCGGAAACCGATGTAAACTTCCTGGCCGGCGTATGCACTGAGGTCAACGGAGTACTCTTTCCAAGGAGTCTGATTCAATTTATCAGGGGTAACGGTCCATTCCGCAACAGTTGTGAAATCGGCGGCACTGGTATTACCTGCGGTAGAGACGGCAACGCCAAAATGTTCAGCATAACTCACGGCATCGGCAGCACAAGCCATGAATGTAAGAACCGTACCATCCAAAATCTGGATTCTGTTCGTAACAACATAATTATCAGGCGTGTAAGGAATACCGCCAAAAGTGCCGTAGCAGTCTTTCGATTCCGAAACCAAGCAAATGTAACCGCTTGGACATTCCAAGCCCTGAACATGCATCCAGCAATGATTGTCGCCATCGGCATCAATAAGCGTCCAATCGACCATGGTTTCCAAATCCCAATAAAGGTCTTCTGGAACAACGGAAACCGGTGCTTCCGATTTCCACGAAAGATTTACGCCCGTCGGAGCGAATTCTCCATTAAAGTCATACGGCGCCATGAATCTTGATTGCGCCTGAACGCAAGTGCCTGCCAAACCTAAAGCACAGGCAAAGAACAATGATAAAAATCCTTTTTTCATACTGATAGATTTAATTTATTAAATAATTGATTATTAAAGAATTTATTTCTGATTTGACAAAGCGAACCGTTCCGCCAAAGCCTTGAATTTCCGGCCTCTTTCCTCAAAATTCCTGTATTGGTCGTAACTTGAAGCCGCGGGCGAAAGCAGACACACATCGCCCGATTCTGCATGAGCGGAAAGATAGGCAAACGCATCATCCATAGACGCATACGGAACAAGCGCGACCGCTACTCCCCTATCCTTCAAAGCCTGCATCATGCGTTCGCCGACTTTGCCCGTAAAGAGCAGATTTGGTACAATGCCTTCTGAAAGGAAATCAACCAAAGGCGTGTAATCGATGTCGCGGTCGAAACCGCCAAGCAGCAGAAAATCAACCTTTTTCAAAGTCTTGCAAGCCGCAATGGCCGCCTGAGGTATGGTTGAAATGCTATCGTTGAAGAAAGTCACGCCGCCAAAAGTGCCGACACGCTCCAAACGATGCTCCAAAGGCTTGAACGTATATAAATAAGGTATCAAAGTCGGCTCATCGATGCCGAAAGCCGAACAAGCACACAAGGCCGCCTTCACATTCAGCAGGTTGTGTTCGCCCAAAATGGGCAAACGGCTTTCATCAACGTCAAAATTCATAGTCGAAAACACCGCCTGATTGACAAACAACGGCAACACATCGTCCAGCAAACTATCGTGGATGACGGAAAAATCATCTTCTTGCATGAAACGCAAGAGATTGAGCTTCGCTTTTTTATACCTTTCAAAAGTGCCAAAATGATCAAGATGTTCCTCAAACACGTTCAGCAGCACACCGACTTTCGGTCCATTGTGGACATACTCCAACTGATGCGCCGAAAGTTCGTAAACCACTATGGAATCGGGCTTTATATCCTCCATCACATCAAAGCATGGAATACCGATATTGCCCGTGAGGATGGCATCTTTTCCTGCCGATTTCAGCAGATGATAAATCAAACTCGTCGTCGTGCTCTTGCCTTTCGTGCCACTGATGCCTATGGTCTGGCGGTGAAATTCACCCAAAAACAAGTCTGTCTGAGATGTGATTTCAATGCCTTTCACGTCGAAATCCTTCAGTGAAATGCCCGGTGTTTTGATGACAATGTCGTAATCGTAAATGTTTTGCAGATAATCATCGCCGGAGTGGAAGTGCAATTGTCTTGCTTTGACAGGCTCATCAAGCTGCAGATTTTGAAATTCAGCAAAAGCGGCTGCATTTTTATCAGCGATACCTATTTCATTATCAGGAAGATATTTCTGCAAGAAACGCAAGGTCGACTTACCCTCGCGGCCAAAGCCAAGGACAAGAATGCGTTTGCCTTGCAATCTATTTAAAATGCTGTCAAACATAGAGTTTCGATTTTAAGATTGCAGCGATTTTGTCAGGCAAAAAGTTTTCTTCATTATAGCGTTTCAGCATTTCCGCCACATTGGTCTCCGCCTTTGGCGAAATGGCAGCAATCGTGCCTTCGCGGTTTTGCATGGCATCGACGCAAGCCCTCACCTCCTCCACCGTGCCGACACATTCAAAAGGCTTCACCGCTGAAGTCCCGTTAAGCTCTTCAAAGATTGGTCTTAAACTCATGTCAGCCATCAAATCCTTGCCGAAAATTTCGGTCAGTTTTTCACGCGAAATGAACGGCGAGAGGATCAGCCATGTGAAGAGGCATTTCGGGCAATTGCCGCACCACGAATCGGTCTTGCTGCCAGCATTGCAGCTGCGGAAAACCTTGTGATAGGCCTCGAACTGCGCAAAGAAATAAGCAATCTGCATCTCGCTCAGTGGGCGCAGGAAACTGAAATACTGAATGTCGGCATTGATGTTTTCGGCCACATATTCACGAAAATCGCGTTCAAACTCAACGGATTTGCTGTATTGGTGATTGATGTTCGTGCCTGGCACCGTCGACTCATTGGCACTCGATTCATTGGACAAGGCGATATAGCGGCTACCGCTGCCAAAACCAAGCAATATGGTCACGAAAGCCAGCATGGCCGAAAATGGCGTATGACCATTCAGATAGCCTTCCTTGTTGAGTTGCAGCATGACGGGGTCAAGCGTGCGGTTGGCCACCATGAAAGCATCATTGGCATAACCTGCGGTCTCAACGCAACCCAATGTCGCGCCACGCGGATTGACTATCAAAGGCGTGCAAGGCAGTTCGTTACGAAGCAATTCCAGAGTGACGACAGAATCCTTGCCGCCGCCAACGGGAATGATTACCTTTTCCTGCAAAGGCAAATCGACTTTGACGAATGGTTTGCCCTCGGGCGTTTCGATGGTCATGAAATCAGTCTCGGAACAAGTAATGGTATTAAGGTAGAAAAACTCGCCCAAACCATTGTAATACAGTTTCTTCCAGAACGACTTTTGTCTTTCTGTCAAGAAAAACGGCTTGACCATCACCTTTTTCGGGCAGGCGATTTTCCAATAACTGACCAACTCGATCATGCCGATATGGAAGGCCAAAGTCTGCAACTGTTCCTCAGGAAACAAGTCCCAATGATAGAAAGGACGTGCCGGAATGGTCAGCGTGGGCGTGAAATGATATTTTCCGTCAAGGTTGAAGGAAAACGCCAGATGCAACGCGCCATCTTTCAACGCAATCTCCTGACTTTCAAACGTAAAAGTGGAAAATTGCTGACGCAAGGCATCGAATTTATATTGGTTGTCTGAACGTTTCAAGATAAAAGGTTTTATTTCATTTGCTTAAAAATAGAATGAAAAAACTAATCGCATCCGACAAAGGATCCAAATCGTTTTTTATAACATCCCACACATAATCCGTATTGATGTCAAAATAGCCATGAGAAATTCTGTCACACATACTTTTCACATTTTTCCAAGGAAATATCAGGTCTTAAGACCAACAATTCACCATTGGTTTTCTGATCTATTTTCTTTATTTCCTCGCCAATGACCTGTATCATCATACAATCGGCAGCCAATGTTTGCATTCCGCTTGAAGAAGACAACAAGCTATTGACATCCGTCAAATCCTTATTCCATTCATACAAATTATCAATGGCTTCCTTTACATTACAAAAAGAATTAAGGATTACCTCACGCAGCTCCGAAGACATCGATTCCATATTTCTCTATTTGTTGTTTGAAAAAAGGTCTAAGATTCTTATGATTTGAGACGAGATCCACTTTGCAGCCAAGCAATTCTTCCAAGAAATCGGCAGCCTCACAATAATTATAAAACACCGGTGGCATGACTACGAAAATATCGACATCACTACCTTCGTGATGCTGTTCTCTTGCCACGGAACCAAAAATACGCAAATAAGAGATGCCAAAGCGTTCAGATAAGACATCTGCATT
>JAZQPN010000358.1:0-9802 GCA_045628585.1 Bacteroidales bacterium
TCCTTCCGGCCTACGGCCTCCAGTCAACCCCTGACAGGGATAAGACAAGGATGGTAAACCTACTTTAGGGATAACGACAAATAGTCAACTTTTATCAGTAATAATTTATTAATCCGAGTCAACCTAAATCAGGAAAGCACACCCGCTGATTTCGCTGATTTTCGCAGACGGAGTAGGTTTTATCTTTGCGTAAATCTGCGTCCTCTGCGTTTTCTGCGGGCGAATAAAGGTGTCCCGCTGATCTCGCTAATTCATGCAGACAGAATAGGTTTTGTCTCTGCGTAAATCTGCGTCCTTTGCGTTTTCTGCGTGCAAATAAAGGTATCCCACTAATCTCGCTGATTCATGCAGACAGAATAGGTTTTGTCTCTGCGTAAATCTGTTTCCTCTGCGTTTTCTGCGGGCGAATAAAGGTGTCCCGCTGATTTCGCTGATTCACGCAGACAGAATAGGGTTATCTCCGCGTAAATCTGTGTCTTCTGCGGGAGAACAAACTACAATCCATTCACTTTCCGATAAATCGAATGGCTAATGTCGTCCGTGTTGAAATTCACCAACATTCCAAGTTTCTTTCCGGTAATTTTCAAATAAGTGAGCAATTGCTTGAAGTGAACAGGATTCACTGTTTCAACGGATTTGAGTTCAACAATAACTTTGTCTTCAACCAGCAAATCCAACCGGTATTCTATTGGGAGGAGATGACCGTCATAATAAACGTCAACTTTCACTTGATTGGCCACTTTTAGACCGTCTTTTCTGAGTTGATAGCACAATGCTGCTTCGTAAATTGATTCAAGTAGACCTGGCCCAAGTTCATCGTACACTTGAAATACAGCTCCTCTAATCAAATATGATATGTCGTTTTCATGTAGCATGATTTTGCTTTTTTTGTTGATATATATCTTTCCCGCTGATTTCGCTGATTCACGCTGATAGGATAGAATTTGTCTCAGCGTAATCTGCGGCCTCAGCGTTCTCTGCGGGCGAATATAAATGCCCCGCTGATCTCTCTGATTCTCGCTGACATTTTTCTCCGCGTAAATCTGCGTCCTCTGCGTTTTCTGCGGAAGAAAAATCACCCTTTTTGTCCTTCATACTGCTGCACTTCATCATACTTGTAAACCAGTTCGATGCCCACTTGCTTGAACATTTCTTCGGTTTCAGCACCATCGTGGTATTTGCGTTCGCAAACCACCCTGACAATGCCGCAGTTGATGATGAGCATGGCACAAGTGCGGCAAGGCGTCATGCGGCAATACAAAGTGCTGCCATCCAAGGCGATGCCACGGCGTGCAGCCTGACAAATGGCGTTCTGCTCGGCATGAACGGTGCGCACGCAGTGCTGGGTGATGCAGCCGTCTTCGTGAATGGTCTTGCGGAACAAATGCCCGACTTCGTCGCAGTGGGGGAGGCCTTTTGGCGAGCCAACATATCCGGTGACCAAAATCTGCTTGTCTTTAACGATGACGCAGCCGCTGCGGCCACGGTTGCAGGTGGCGCGTTCCGAAACGGTGTCGGCCAAATTCAGGAAATAATCATCCCAACTGGGACGGATGTGCAATTCTTCCATTATTTTTCGATTTTTTGAATGACTTTTTCTACTTCAGCATAAAGTTCTTCCATTGTGCCGTTATTTTGGAAAACGTAATCGGCGGCTTTGATGCAAGCGCCAAGATTCTGCTTGTTCGGGTCTGTGCTGCTCATCTCACGTTCCTCGTTCATCTTGAAAGTCTCCAAACTGACGTGGTCGGTCTCGGAACCGCGCAAGTAAATGCGATCGTACCTGATTTGCTGGTCGGCATCGACGGCAAAAAGATAAAACTCGCCTTTCTGTCGGAGCGATTGTATTTCGCCAGGCGTGCGGATGCTTTCAATCACAGCGTTTTGCCCTTCTTCGATGGCCCGCAGATACAGCTGGTCGGTGATGTAACTCGGACTGTGTGTAGCACGAAGATCGTTGGCGACTACAGTCAATGTGTCGCGGTTGACTTCCATGCCACGGCGCGTGATTTCCTCGGCAATGTAAGCGCGGACAGAATAATGCTTGAAGCCTTTGTTTTGCAGCAGATAATCGACGATGGTGCCTTTGCCGGCGCCCAAAGTGCCTGTAATTCCTATTACTATCATTTTCTTGTGTCCTGATTCTTTCTTGATGTTATGTACCCATTTGTGAACTTCGACGGGCTCGAAGGCGTCGATGCGTTCAAAGAGTTCTTTCGGGTCGCTGCTGACGATGATGTTGTTGAGATGTTCGCTTCTGACAAAACCTTCATCAACGGCGTGTTGCATCCAAGCCAGCAGATGGTCGTAATAACCGTTGACATTGAAAAGTGCTACTGGTTTGTCATAGACGCGCAACTGGCTTAGCACGATGGCTTCAAAGAGCTCATCCATGGTGCCGAATCCGCCCGGCATGGCAACGAAAGCATCGGCTTTTTCTTCCAGAATCGCCTTCCGCTCGGCCATTGAGTCGACCAAAATCATTTCGTCAATGTCGTTGCGACCAACGCCCATATTGTTGAGTTTGTGCGTGATGGTGCCCGAGACCTTGCAATGGTTTTCCTGCATCGTGTCGGCAATGATTTTCATCAGGCCTACGTTGCCAGCACCATAATATAGTTCGCAAGCGTTGTCGGCCATAGCCTGACCCAATTCAGCAGCCTTCTCTTTGTAAACGGCATCGAACCCCATGCTGCTGCCGCAAAAGATGCAAATCTTGTTTCTTTTCATCGTTCAATTTTTTGCAAAAGTAGGTAAAAATCTTTCAGTTTCTCAGAAAGTGCTTTTGAATTATTGAATGTTACCTGATTTCCGCATGGAAAAAGCCGCGAGGGTTTTCAATTTTGTCCAAAACTTATGTTTTTGATATGGTTTTGGACAAAAATCAATATGAAAAGTTGCCAGAATTGAGTTGTTTTTTCGGAAGAAAAATACGACATGACAGAGAATTATGCCGAAAAACTGCGCGACCGAATGGACCTTTTCCGCCAAGAGACGAAAACGAAACGCGGCCTGCAAAATGTGCTTGTAACGCCTTTCGGCCTCACCAAAAGCAAGCAAAACGGCATTATTAACAACGTGGTGACGGCGGAGGGATTGTTTCGGGCGGAGAAATAATCCGTATAGCAAAATAGGCTGGCCGTGAAATTTTGGCCAGCCTATTTGGAAAATTTGGATATTCAAAAATAATCATTACCACCAAATGACATTGTAATTATATACAGGTCTGTTAGCTTCTGCTTTTGCAACTTCAGCAGCAGCATTAATCAAAGCTTTTGTGATGTCAGCTTCGTTTTTTTGCTGTTGAAGTTTGAAGTTCCATTCTCTACTATCAATTTCTTTTACACGCTTTGCAATTTTGTCAGACAATGAATTTGCTTTTGGTGATGCTGATGATAGAGGACTAATCTGAGATAGAATATTGCATGACTCGACAGCTCCGTCATAATCTAAAGTCGAATTCCATAACGTATAAGCTTCATTATAAAGGATTTCGCCTTCATAGTTGATTTTTTGTTGGTATATACTTGCTATATATCCCGATGCACGATTGAAAGCTTCGCTGCAAACTTCAGGAATTTCAAATAATGCGGAGAGAGCCTCATCGTAAGCAGAAATGGATGCCAATTGCTGGGCATGTTTTATGATTTGATCCACATTTTGATTATAATAATCTATGATTTTTTGTTTTCCTGTTTCCATGAACCCCAACAATTCAGGATCTTTTGGCTTGATGCTTGAAGCCAATGATACAAATGCTTTTGTGTCATTCTGACCTATGCCTTTCATGGATTTTGTCACACTGCCAAATACCTTGCCAGTAACGACATCACCCATATAAAAAGTCACATCGGCATTCATGACAACCATTGGGGGGACGGATGCTTGTACTTGTTTGTCGGTAACAATGACTCTTGGCATCACAGCGAATCTCGAATTGTTCACACTTCCCATACCTGATGATGTAATCATCTGACTGATTTTACTTTCAAAGTTTTTACTCGCTGCTGCTGGAACATCTTCTTGCGTAGGGAAAAACGATGTTACAACAATTCGGTTAACATCATTTTGGGCAATTGAATCAAAAAAGAAGGCAAAGAAAGTGATTGTCAAAAGGAATCTTTTCATTTTATTTTCCTCCCATTATTACGGCTGCTTCGCCCAAGCCGCGGTTGACGACTTTGCATTGAAGTCCTGTTGTTTTTTTTATGAATTTTCCAAGTCCTCTTGTCCATTTGTGTGCGTCAATTGCTGTGCCATTTTCATCATACAAAGGAATTCTCACCTGCTCGAATCTTATACGGTTTTCTGAAGCGCTTGCCGTTGAAAATCTGCCATTTACAGTGTTTTTGGCCATGTAATCTTCGATCAATTCGCCTAATTCCTGGTCTCCATACTCCTCCTCAAAATCAATTTCACAATCCGACCATCTGCGTACTACAACTACAATTTCTCTACCATCAGTGAACAAACTGTTGAAATAGTTCATTAATCCTGACAGGAAATTGTCCTTGAAACTTAGGACGGCCTCTTGCAATTGGTTTGTCAAATCTGCTGTGCCGCTGGGCGTGCCTTGTCCGATGTTGCCGGAAATTATCTTGCTTGTATATGCATCAAGGGCTTGAAGATTGAATTTAATTTGTGTTTTAGGGCCTAATTGCACTTTTTCAAAATCCAAATCCAAGATGATGTCAGGGCTGGCATTGGTTTTTAACTTGTCTACAGGAGACTCTGCTATTCCGCTTCCGGTTTCTTTTGACTCTAACAGCATCTCTTCTGATGCCTCTGATTCGAGTCTTTTGAGTTCCTGTTCTAATGAAGCAATTGGGAAATCTTCTTTCTGCATAAAATCAGCCATTGCGGCCACCATTGCCCTCATGTCTGCGTTGTTTTGCATTGCAGCTTGATAATCAGGCAGTTGCTTTGTTTTTCCGAATGCTTCATAATCGATTACATATCCATTTCTAATGCACCAAATGTCTGATGGGACGACCATGATTTTTGGTTTTTTAGCTTGAGCATGCAAACCAATGGCAGGAACTAAAAGCATTAGAATAAGTGCTAAAATATGTGTTGACTTCTTTACCATTGTTTTTTTTAATTAAAAACCAGAACTCAGTTTTCTAACAATACCGTCATTCTGAAGACGTTCTTTTAGATTGTCGTACATGACTTGAACATAAATGGCTACCTTGTAACCTCCCTTAACTTCTCTGCGGTCTTGTCCTGAAGGGACTCCGTCTGTCGTCAAATTGACGAATTGAAGATAAGTGGAACCTGTTTCGAAAAAGTCATAGAAGTAATCAAGGTTGTTTTCCATAATATTCGGATCTTCGCAAATCGCAGGAGTTGACATAGTGGTTGCATTGCCAGGGATTCCTCTGAATATGCAAGCATGGACCGCGTTTTTCTTGGCTTGAGTAATGGCTAAGTCTACACGCTTTCCGAACCCCCATACTTTTAGGAATTTTGTTCCGTCTTGTCCGACTTGTACCGTTGAGACTTCGTAATTGTTCCAATTCTTAAACAGTTTGTTTCTTTCACCTGCCCGTTGAGCTTTAATCATGGCAGGCGTGAAAAACATGACCAATGTCAATAATACAAATGCTTTTCTCATACCTTTTTGAATTTGTTGATTTTTCTGATAGTTATAAGATGGCGGATTGCCTCGGGCAATCCGCCATGATAGTCTTTAAAAAGCATACCTTACGCCAACGCTAAGACCAAGTCCAAAACGTTTGTCACCCAATCCGAGGACTTTTGATTTTGAATCAAAATAATTGTAGACAAGGCCAGTCTTGAATGGAAGCAAAAGCGAATAGTCTGCTTGGGCGAAAATCTGTACAGGATATACTGGTTGCCAGGAGAATTTAAGTCCTGCATCTGCAAAATATCCCATAAACTCGCTCATCTTTGAGTCGTCGTACAATTCTCCTACGGCAAGGTAATCTGCCCCAATTGCTGCAAACGGTTGCAGCTCGAACAATCTTGTCAAGGGGATGCCTATTCCGTAACCGATGGATACGTTGTAGTACATGTATGGTTTCTCAACTTCATAGATGTTCCCATATTCTTCAAAGGATAATATAGCCAAGTCGCCTCCGATATTAATAAGGCCATAGTGACTAATTCCGCTATTTTGCATTTTTGCTAAGTAATCAATACGTACGTATGCCAATGACAGGCCTCCCAATTGTCCGCCTAAACTTACGCCCATTTTTAAGTCGTTGGCTTGCGTCATCAACATCCCCTCTCTAAGTTTTCCTCCTGCAATCTGGTAGAAGCGAGAGGTTGAGGACTCGCCAGTAGCTTCACCTTCGTTATCGGCAACTGTCGTTGCTCTGACAAATCCTTTTTTTACCATGCACAAGTTGCCGTCTTTGTCTTCGGTGTACTTAAAGACTTTGAAACGGCTTCCATTCTTAATGCCTTCTTTTTTGCCGATTTTTGCAGTGATTGGCTTAACTGTAAAAATGGAGACTTTTACCTGCCAATTGGAAATTTTGTTTTCCAATTTACGTAACAAATCTTCGTATGCGTCTGTGACTGCTGCGCTGCCAGTTTCACCAATACCAGTTGCGTTCACCAATGCCACTCTGTTCATTGGAATCATCATGTTCTCGAATTTCTGATTCTTGGCTTCTTTGGTTGGGTTGTCATCAGTTGAAGCAATCCACATGTTTTGATAGATGTCATTCAACATATCTGATGTAAAATTAATTTGATAGGCGTAGGCATTCATCTGAGCTGAATAGCTCACGGTGCCATCGGAGGAACGGTCTTGTGTTAATGATTTTGCATCAAATACCATAATGTAACTGTTCTTGATCATCTGGTCGCCCATATCTGCTAAAGTAGAGACTTTGGCAGCTTGTGATTTCATGACATCGGCGTCGGTTGCATTGTATTTGCTTCTTTCTTGCATCAGCAAGTCTGACATCGTGCCATCGGGTTGGCGCTGAAGCCAATACGAAAGGATCTCTTTTCCGATGTTTAGTTCGTTGATTTTCAGGTCGATCAGTGAATCAATGTTTTTTGACCTGTCGGAATTAATGTGTATGGTGGTCGTTTTTAGATTGTTAATGTCAAACTTGCCACCAAAATCAATGTTTTGAATTCCTTGCGAAACAGCTCCGTCAATGTTGTCAGAATGTGAAATCACTATGGCAGAAATGCTGTTTCTGGAGTAAGTGTCTTCCAATTGATCTTCCTCAACGACTGCTTGAGAATAGGCCAATGAGGCAAATGCTAAAAAGAGAAAGGTAAAACTAAATTTTTTCATTTTTTCCATCCCCGTTCTATTCCATCGGGTCTTCGGCTGTTATTGTTAATTTGTTAATGATTGAATTGATTGCAAAAATAAGATTTCCAACGTTATATAAATTGGAATTACACTATCCAAAATGGATTGCTTTTACCATCCAAAATGGATAGTTACCGAATGTCCTCAAAGAAATTGTATTCCAAAATCACGGAGATGCGCCACAGCAAGGCTATGTCGATGGAGCTTTTCTGAAAGATTTTGTGAAGGTTGTTGGTGGTGCATGGAATTTGTGCGGCAAGCCAGACCACCGTCCGCCCCTGCTCGCGCAATTTGTCGTGAATCATCTTGCCGATATGAAGATTGTAATTGCCTTCCATTGCCAACACCTTGTTTGATTGGCTTTGCACTGGCAAATAAAAAGCGTGAACTTTTCAATGAGAACTTATTAAATCCGAAGGCTCTGGTAAACCGTTGACACTAATAAGCACGAAATAGTCCACGCCTGAAAACGCGAACTTTTCGCTTGCTTATTCCCGTGTCGAAAATTTACCAGATTTTACGGATTGAGAATAAGAGCGCAAAGCTCAATATTATCATTATGTTATATTACTTCTTTTCTGTTTTTATCTTCTTGATTAGTTATGATTTGATAAAACCTCAAATTAGTTTCTGCTGATATTGAAGTACTGCTGTATGCACAAAAACTTCAATAATGCTGCAAAATTATCATTTATTTCTTTCACCAACCAAACAACTTCATATTTTTGCACCAATATTCATAAAACGAAACTGTCATGAAGAAATCATTTTTGTTATTAGTCAGTCTCTGTGCGTTGGCCATGTCGTCGGCGTTCGCTCAAAATGAAAAGCAATCAGTTGAATCTGTAAAAGTTGTTGGAAACGGTTCTGTGTCAAGTACTTTCACGGGTGCTGTCGACTACGATATCTATTTCACATCTGAACGTTTGCGCCTCGATTTTGTCTTGGCGGGCGACAGAAACTCGCAATATGCTTTCTTGTCGGAACTGCACAAGGAATCGCAATGGGCCGGTTCGCCCAATGGCTTGATTGATCCCTTTGGCTACGGCCAGTATTATTTTGAGGCATTCGCCGATGGAAAACTGATTTATTCCAAAGGTTTCTGCACCTTGTTTGAAGAATGGCGCGCCACGGAGCAAGCCAAAAACGTGGCGATGGCAACCAATCAGACGATTTGGATGCCTTTCCCGAAGCAGACTGTCCATGTCGTTCTCTATCAAAGGATTAAAAAGACGGGAATGTTAGAACCTTTCTTTGAGTGCGATGTCGACCCAACCGACCGCCATATCATTCCAGGTGCTGAAAACGATTTCAAGGTGGTGCCGCTAATGGTGAATGGCGATTATGCCCATAAAGTTGATCTGGTTTTCTGTGGTGAAGGCTACACTGCTGATAAAATGGATAAACTTCACGCTGATGCTGAGCGCTTTATGAATTACCTGTTCACGATGGAACCTTACAAATCACGCAAAAACGATTTCAATGTGTGGCTGGTGGAAAGCATCTCTGAAGAGGCGGGAACCGACATCCCGAATTGGGGACAATGGCGCAAAACCATCCTCAATTCAAGTTTCGACACCTTCTATCAAGACCGTTATCTCACCATTCAGGACCATCGCAAGATTGCGTCGGTTTTTTCGGGTGCGCCTTTCGACTGCGTTTTCATTATTGCCGATGAGACCAAATATGGCGGTGGCGGCATCTATTATTCCTACGCTATGGGCACTTCCGATGATGCTTATGCCAATGAGGTTTTCATACACGAGTTTGGCCATAGTTTTGCAGGTTTGGGCGACGAATATTTCTATGATGACGAGGTTTTGGAAGATTATTATCCATCCAATGTCGAGCCTTGGGAACCCAACATTTCCACTTTAGCCGATTTCTCGAAGAAATGGGAAGATATGGTTGAAAAGGACTTGCCGATTCCAACGCCGAATGACCGCTCATATATGGGCCATGTGGGCGTTTTTGAAGGTGCGGGCTACACTTCAAAAGGCTGCTACCGTGGCTATTACGATTGCCGAATGCAGACCAATACCGCCCCCGGCTTCTGCCCAATCTGTCAGAAAGCCATCAATGAGATGATTGATTTTTATGTGAAGTAGAGATGCGTTTATTTTCTCCCGCAGAGACCGCAGAGGACGCAGATTTTCGCAGAGAGAAGCTCTGTCCTGTCTGCGTGAATCAGCGAGATCAGCGGGACATTTTTTTTCTCCCGCAGAGGACGCAGATTTTCGCAGAGATAAACTCTATCCTGTCTGCGTAAATCAGCGAGATCAGCGGGAGACTTCTTTAAGTTATCGGAGCCTATTTCGTCAGTTTCTGGAAAGCTTCCTCAATGCTGATGTCTTCTTTCTGCAAAGTCTTGATGATGAGGCTGTTTTCAACCGACCATTTCATCAGGTTGGCGCGGATGTCGGCATCGTCTTGAGGTTCAATGATCCAATGGTTGCCTTTGGCGTGTTGCACCTTGCTCACCATTGGGATGTGACGCAG
>JAZQPN010000359.1:0-2288 GCA_045628585.1 Bacteroidales bacterium
ATTGATTGCCGAAATGATGTGTTCAAGACGGCCTTTGTCTTTAACTGGCTCTCTCATAAATCAATATTTTATCGCGTTCGGCACTTTCTCTTGCAAACGGCAATAATGTTCCATCGACGACCAAATCCACTTTACGGCCTAATTTGTCTTCCAGTGTATTGATGATATTGGCATATTTGAAAAGTCCCACATGACCATCTTGGTCAAATATGACAAGAATGTCAATGTCACTTTCAGGGGTCTCCTCATCTCTCGAGAACGATCCGAAAATCCATGCCTTTTCTATTGGCTGTGTTGCGAAATAATCGCAAATCGTTTTTGTAATTTTAGCATCCATAGCACCGAGGCACTTTGATTAATCCACTGCAAAATTACACATATTTTTCATTTCCGCAAGACCTCACTTCCTAAACTCGAAAACTTCAGGATAGATTTCGGCCATTTGACTTCTATAATCCGAATCAGTACCGTTGGCATAGCTGCTGTCGTGTTTTTTCAACCATTCAGAACCGTCATAGGAACTGAGCGTTTCCATGCATAGATTTGAAAAAAAATGAACACGGATTGTGCGGATTTGTCGGATAAATTTTCCGTGCCAATCCGTGGAATCCGTGTTCCTATTAATTCAATTCAGTGTTATCTCACACCATCTTCTTAGCCTCTTCCAGAATCATGTTGGCGAAATGCTCGGCCTCAGCTTCGGTCTTGCCCTCGGAATAGATGCGGATGATAGGCTCGGTGTTCGATTTACGGAGGTGAACCCATCCTTCTTCAAAATCAATCTTCACGCCATCGATGGTGGTGACTTTCTCGTTCTTGTATTTCTCAGCGAACTTGGCGAGGATGCCGTCGACATCAGTTGTTGGGGTGAGCTGAATCTTATTCTTCGACATCACATAAACAGGATATGTCTTTTTCAGTTCGGAACATTTCACCTTCTTTTCGGCTAATTGCGTGAGGAACAGCGCCGTACCGACAAGTGCATCGCGGCCATAGTGGATTTCAGGATAAATGACGCCGCCGTTGCCTTCGCCACCGATGACAGCACCGACTTCCTTCATCTTCTCAACCACGTTCACCTCGCCCACTGCCGCGGCATAATATTCGCAGCCGTGGTTATGGGTCACATCGCGCAAAGCTCGTGTCGATGAAAGGTTGGAGACCGTTGTGCCAGGCGTGTGTTTCAGAATGAAATCAGCAACCGAGACCAAGGTGTATTCCTCGCCAAACAATTCGCCATCCTCCTTGACGAAGACGAGACGATCGACATCAGGGTCGACGACGACACCAAAATCGCAGCCTTGTTCCTTGACAAAACGGCAGATTTCGGTAAGGTTCTGTGCCAAAGGTTCAGGCGTATGGGCAAAGTTGCCGGTTGGCTCGCAATTGAGTTCAAGCACTTCCTTCACGCCCAAGGCACGCAACATCTTTGGAATGGCAATGCCACCCGTCGAGTTGACGGCATCGACAGCGACCTTGAAATTGGCCTTGGCAATCACTTCCTTGTTGACCAAAGGCAGCTGGCAAACCATTTCAACATGCTTGTCCATCCAGCCGTCGACTTGCTGATAGGTGCCGATTTTGCCGATTTCCACGAAATCAAAGTCATCTTTAGCGGCCACATCCAAAAGCCATGCGCCTTCGGCGGCAGAAATGAATTCACCCTTGTTGTTCAACAGTTTAAGGGCATTCCATTGCGCCGGATTGTGGCTTGCCGTGAGGATGATGCCAGCATCGGCTTTCAGGCCTGTAACGGCGATTTCCGTAGTAGGTGTGGTACTCAGACCGATGTCCAAGACATCAGCGCCCATAGCTTGCAAGGTGCCGCACACGATTTGATTGACGAAGAAACCCGACATGCGGGCATCGCGACCGACAACGACTTTCGGACGCTCCACGCCACCATGTTGAATGAACTTTACGAAAGCTGCGGTGAATTTCACCATGTCGATAGGTGTCAGGTTGTCGCCTGGTTGTCCGCCTATCGTTCCACGAATACCGGAAATTGATTTGATAAGTGTCATATTGCTCTAAATGAAGTTGCAAATATAGTCATAATTAATCATTATCTCCGGATTATTCTTATCTTTCGGGCATGAAAAAATTAATATTTACAGCGGCAGTTCTTCTTGTCTCCGCATTCAGCGCCATGGCGCAGTACAATTCGATTTCTTTCGTAACAACGACCCCCGCCAGGCTCGTTCAGATTGACGAAGGTGAAGACAGCAACATCCTGTATTTCACATATACCGCTAAAAAGGATATGGCCCTCCTGTGCTACAATGCAG
>JAZQPN010000360.1:0-2466 GCA_045628585.1 Bacteroidales bacterium
TCAGAGTCAATGCGAAAATGTTGAAGCCGATACGCGTGAAGCCCGTTGCCGTGTTCTGCGTGTAATCGCGGGCGAAATAAGTCAGGCACAAACCGCTCTGCTGGAACGACATCCAGAAGAAAATAACCACGACGAACACCAGCACCAAAGCCGTAATGCGCTGACGGGTCTGCTCGGGCGACAATTCCTCGACATGCACGGTCGTGTTTTCCATGGTCTTGGCCTGTTTGGTATTTACATCAGCATGTTTGAACCAATTGCGGCAGCAAAGATAAATGGCCATTGAAAGCACCAAAGAGATGCAGGCAACGCCAAAGCCGTAATTGTAAGCACCTGACAAAGAATTGATATAGTCATTTGCAAAACCCGTAAGGTTGTCCAAAGCGTAGCCTTGTTGCACTGCCAATGCTTCGAAATTCGACAAGGCATCAGCCGAAATCGTTCCGTCCAAATACTGGTGCGCCAATGACGGAATCTGTGGCATATACGAAAAACCTGCCTTTGCGAGGAAATGGTCAGTCACCTTGGTAGCCGTAATCGGAGCGAACATCGAACCAATATTGATGGCCATATAGAAAAGGCTGAAACCATTATCGCGGAAAGCACTGTATTTTGAATCGTCATAAAGGTTGCCGACCATAACCTGAAGGTTGCCCTTGAACAGACCCGTTCCGATGGCAATCAGGCCCAAAGCCGAAAACATCGTCACTTTGGCAGCAGGTCCGAGCATGGGGACTGCCAGCAGAAGATAACCCAAAAACATGACGATGATGCCCGATTTTACCATTTTGCCGTAGCCGAAACGGTCGGCAAGAATGCCGCCAATCAAAGGCATGAAATAGACGCATCCTAAGAAGATGCCATAGATGTTACCCGCCTGAGCCTCGTCGAAGCCAAACTTGGCTTGCAGGAACAAGACGAAAATTGCCAGCATGGTATAGTAGCCGAAGCGTTCGCCCGTGTTGGCCAATGCAAGGGCGTAAAGCCCTTTTGGATGTCCTTTAAACATAGTTGTGAAATTTTATTATTTATTTACTTGTTATTCATCAAGCGTTTGGTCTCGCAAAGTTCCCTTTGCAGCAATTCCATTCGCTCTTTCAATTGTTCCCGAGTAGGCAAAGCATCCTTGATGCGAATGTTATTGTAGGTAGCCACACCCATAGGCGTATTGATGCCACGGAACGACCATTGCACATCAGTGCGATTCATGTCGGAACAAATGAGCAAGCCAATAGTGGGATTGTCATCGTCCGCCTTCAATAATTCGTCCACAGCATTCACATAGAAATTCAGTTTGCCCGCATATTCAGGTTCAAACGGCTTAGCTTTCAGTTCGCAGACAATATAGCACCGCAAACGGATATGGTAAAACAAAAGATCAATTTTTCTGGTGCGACCTCCAACGACAATCTCTTTCTGCCGCCCTATGAAAGCGAACCCCGTTCCCAACTCCAAAAGCATGTCTGTAATGTTTTTTGAAAGCGCATCTTCCAATTCAGTTTCATCATATATCTCATGGCTGACTGTCGCGAAGCCGAAATCATAGTTCTCTTTCAGCACCTCCTGAACAAGTTTGCTTTGCAATGCTGGCAAGTGTTCTGAAAAGTTATTGATGATTTTGCCCTGATGCTCAAACAGTTTCGCTTTGATTACATTGCGCAATGCTGTCCTACTTAAACCTTTTTCTATCGTTTCTTTTATGTAAAAGAGTGCTTCTTCAACACTCCTGCATAAAGTAATTATTTCGATATGTTGCCCCCAAGGGACAAGTGCAAATGCTTGAGGAAATTCTGCACCAAGTTGGTGCAAAATTTGTCCTTCCGAACTTTCTCCAACAAGTCGTTGGAGTTTTCTAGAATACTGATTAAGTGCAATTTGAAATTCTCCAACAGACCGTTGGAGAATTTGCATATTCGTTTCATCGGCATAAAACAAATACCATTTCTTCATATACCAAAGATTAGAGGTAGAAAAACCTCCATCATCAAGAAATTCCCGCTGCAAATCCAAACTCACCTGCTCCACAATGCCACTGCCCCATCGTTCTTCAGCTTTTTTCTGCACAAGGTCGCGCCCCAACTGCCAATTGAAAAGCAATTTTTCGGCATTTACCCTAACGGCAGCCTTGACCTGAGACGAGCGATAGCGATGCTTCAGCTCGGCAATCCAATCAGCGTAATCCGTATCGAGATGGACATCGTGTGAAGTAACTACGCGAGGCCGTTCCAAATCATTATTATCCGTTTTCATAGGCAATTATTTGCCGACAAAATTAGCAAAAAACAAGAAAGGCCACCTCAAAAAGGCAGCCTTTCCACGATATTGAATGAATTACAATTATTCAGTAACTCTTTCGAGCCATTTCACCATGCCGAACATGACGCACATCGACACGAAGCAGATGGCGAGGAACACGCCCCAGCACTTCCAGATTGGCCAAGCATTCAGCATGATAGGGCCAACGAA
>JAZQPN010000361.1:0-1811 GCA_045628585.1 Bacteroidales bacterium
CCGTACCAAATTGCCACCGCTGCACAACTGGCTTTGCTGGCCAAAGAAACCAACGATGGCACGGGCGGTAATGCGCATTACATTCAGACCAACAACATCAGTTTGAATCGAAGTTCCTGGGATCCTACTTACGAATGGCCCTGCATTGGCAACATCTACGATTATTATTGGATGTATGTGCATTATTTTACAGGCGTTTATGACGGAAATGGCTATTGGATTGACAATATGTACCAAGGTGTCAACGATTCGATAAGTCAATTGGGCGGACTTTTCGGATTGACGAAAGATGCCGTCATCAAAAACGTTACCTTGAAAAACAGTCATATAAAGAGTAGTTATATTGCAGGCGGTATTATCGGTTGTGCTGGTAACACGCAAATCATCAATTGCCACACTTCAAACGTGAGTATTGAATCATGTACGGTTGGTGGAGGCATCGTAGGTGTGGCAGGCGTGTCGTTTTTGGATTATCTTTATAGTGTCCAAGGGGCAGGCGACTGTTATATAGTTGATTGTTCGGCATCAGGAAGCATTACGAGCTTGAATCATTTGATGGGTTATTACAAGGGAGGAATTGTTGGTGACATAGATGTCTTTTCTGGTGTTGCATTGGTGAAAGACTGTGTGAATCGTTGCCAAATCGAAGCAAGTGAAGATTTTTTAAATGATGGCGGCATCGTAGGTCATTGTTATAGTCCGGAAAACTTGTCGGAAATCATAGGCTGTGAAAACTATGGCAGTATTAATGCTCAATCTTTAACTGAGGCAAATTATAATGGTGGCATTGTCGGTACGGCAGGTGGAAAATTCAGGATAATGAACTGTAGTAATTACGGTGTTGTAGGAAATGAAGAGATAAACTATACAGGCGGCATTGTTGGCAATCTTGGGAGCGAAAATAGTGAATCGGAGGTTTGTTTTTGCAACAATTATGGAGACTGCTTTGGACTATATGTTGGCGGTATCGTGGGAACAATGTCTAAAAGTTCAATTCACGATTGCACAAACGAAGGAAATATTCTTTCTTCTGCCTATGCTGCAGGAATTTTAGCACAAAATGAGTATGGAGATTTTGTGTATAATTGTACGAATCTTGGCCGGATTGAATCGGAAAGGGTCAGAGAAGGATCTTTTGCCTGTGGCATAACCATGGATGGTTCTGCCATCAATTGCGTCAATCGTGGAAATGTTGTGGCAACAGGAAAGTATGTCATTGCTGGCGGAATCGTAACCACTGGTTCAGCTTACAACTGCTATAACACAAACGATGTGACTGGAAATCCAAGCGAAGCATGTGATTACATTCTTGTAGGCGGCATCGTAGGGGCAAGTGTTCCCGGTACTGAAATCCGTAATGTTTACAATGCAGGCAATGTGATAGGCGAAGGAAATAGTCATCTTGATTTTTATGGTTTCGGCAACATTTTGGGTTATAGCGATATTGATGACGCTGTGTTGGTCAACTGCTATTGGAAAGATGAAAGCCGTCCCGCACATGGCCGTCCCGAATTTCAGAACATTTACAATTCATCGCATTTCAGCCAAGGCGAAATGGATACACAATGGTTGCTCGATACCGCGCAATTTGGCACCAACGATTTGGTCGAGGCCTTGAATTTCGGTCGCGAAAGCCTTGAAAACGACTCGCTTTCCGAATACACTTTCAACCATTGGATGAGCGATGAAGATTGGGTAAACCACGGATTGCCGATTTTCGGTACGGCAGAGCCTATCTTCAATTTTGATTTTTCAGAATGGTACTACGAAATCCTGAACGACAATGGCAGCATTACTTTCCAACATCTGGA
>JAZQPN010000362.1:0-4306 GCA_045628585.1 Bacteroidales bacterium
TGGTCGGTGTCGAGCGTGTCGGGCAGAATGGGTTTGGTGATGTCGAAATAAGCCCATGTGAAATCATCAAACAGCAGGATTTTCTGGAATTTGTCGTCGGTGTCCAAAGTGTCGAAAGGCACTGGGATGCTGCCTTCCAATTCTATATCCTCTTCATTTTCAATTCTTTCTTCGACTGATGTGGTGTCGGGAGCCTGTGACTCAATGTAAATATATATGGTGTCGTAAACTACGGTTGTGTTTTTTTCTTTGATGCGTTGTAAGAAGCCTTTCTTTTCTTGTGCCGTTGCACCAAATGCAATAAATAGGCAAACTAGTGTTATAATGGTTCTCTTCATGAGTGTATTCGTGTTTATAATTGTATATAAACAGCAAAAATAAGGAATTATTGCCTATGCTGAAAATTTAATCTTTCAAAACGGGAAATTAGTCGTCTGAAATTTCGCTCAGCATGTTGCGGTAAGCCGAATAGACATTAGCTCTCGACATGTAGCCCAGATACTTGCGGTTCTTGACGACGGGAATGTTGTATTTCCCGGAGACCTCGAATTTTTTCACGATATTTTCCATTGGGTCATCGGGGTTGATGACGTATTCTGGAATTACGGTGAATTCAAGAATGTATTGGCTGTAAATGCTTTGGTCGAACATGATGCTGCGTATGTCGTCTAAAAGGACATGGCCGCAGAAATTGCCCTGCTTGTCGACGACAGGGAAGATGTTGCGTTTCGATGAGGAAATAATCGGAATCAGGTCTCGGAAAGTCTTGTTGGGGTCGATGCTGCTGAAATTGTTTTCAATTAACTGGTTGACTGTCATCATGTTGAGGATGCTCTTGTCTTTGTTGTGCGTAACTTCGACGCCTTTTTCAGCAATGGCATTGGTGTAGATGGAATGTTTGAAAAAGATTCGATTGACGGCATACGAAAGCGAAGCCACAATCATCAGAGGTACGATAAGGGCATAGCCGTTGGTGATTTCGGCAATGAGGAAAATGCCTGTAAGCGGTGCATGGAGCATCCCGGCCACCAGACCGCTCATGCCGACCAAGGCGAATTTGGCCGGATCCAGGTCTCCTATGCCTAAATAATTGATTGTCATTGCAAAAAGCAAACCTGTAAATGCACCGATAAATAGGGCAGGGGCAAAGGTGCCTCCTACGCCGCCAGCTCCGAAAGTGAAGGCTGTGGCGAAGGCTTTTAGAAGGATGATGCCAAAAAACAGCACCAGGGTAATCCAATCTATGCCTTTGAAGCGCGCCAGCAGCGGATTGCCGAAAATTGGGCTGTAATCGCCTGCAAGTGCCTTGTTGATGGCATCGTAGCCTTCGCCGTATAGGGCGGGGAAGAGGTAGATCAGCAGACCTAACAGCGTGGCGCCGAGGAAGAAACGCTTCCAAGGCGAATTGATGTGCTTGAATCGTTTTTCAACGCCGAAAGTCACTTTCAGGAAATAGGCCGAAATCAGTCCGGCGAAAATGCCTAATCCGATGTAGAAAATGGCATTGGCGGGAATGAAGCCTTCTGTGATGGCAGTCTGATACTCAACAGCTTGACCTAAAAGGAAATAGGATGTCAGGATGGCTACAAAAGATGACACGATAATAGGCACCAGGGCACCCAGCGACAGGTCAATCATCAGCACTTCGAGAGCAAAGACGACTCCTGTTATCGGGGCCTGGAAAATGGCGGCTAAGGCTGCCGCACCGCCCATGCCGATGAGTAGCACGATTTTCTTGTAATCCAATTTGAGCAGCTGTCCGATGTTGGAGCCAATGGATGCTCCTGTCGAAACGGAGGGGCCTTCCAATCCTACCGAACCGCCGAACCCGACGGTCATGGCGCTTGTGACAATAGCGGTCCAGGTGCTGCTGTGGCTGACTTTTCCTTTTTTCTTTGAAATTGCAAACAGAATGCCAGGAATGCCGTGTCCAACCTCTTTTTTCAGGATGTATTTGCAGAAAAATATGGTGAGCAGAATGCCTATTGCCGGACAAATGAAATAAAGCAAATGCGAATAATTGAACTGAAAACTAAGCACCCAGTCGCGGATGCCGTGGGCTAACTTCTTGATAATGACTGCTGCCAATCCAGCACACAATCCCGTTGGAATGCTGAGTGCAATCATAAAGGCACGGTCGGAAAGCCGGCCTGTGCGCCATTCGTTGAAGCGTTCAATCCATGTCTTGATTCTATCCTTGAGCATTGCTTTGCAGTTTCAGGCCGCTAAAATAGGAAAATCAATTGTTCACTTGAACAATAAAATTCATATTTTCGCAGCGTAAAATAAAAAGATATGAGAATCGTCAGTTATAACGTGAATGGCATACGGTCTGCCATTAGCAAAGGACTCTTGAGTTGGATTGAACAATACCAGCCCGATGTGCTCTGTTTTCAGGAACTGAAAGCCACGCCCGACCAGATTCCCTTGATGGATTTCGAGATGCTGGGCTATCAGCATTTTTGGTTTCCGGCCAAAAAGAAGGGTTACAGCGGCGTGGGTATGATTTGCAAGCAACAGCCTGACAATGTGGCGTATGGAATGAATAATCCGCTTTATGATGACGAAGGGCGTTTCCTGCGAGCCGATTTTGGCGACTTATCTTTGGTTAGCGTGTATCATCCTTCGGGTACTACGGGCGACGAGCGTCAGGAATTCAAGATGCAGTGGCTTTCGTTTTTCCGTGATTTTGTCAATGAGTTGCGCAAGGAGCGCCCGAACTTGATTTTGTCGGGTGATTACAACATTTGCCACGAGGCCATCGACATCAACAACCCTAAGGCGCATGTCACTTCTTCTGGTTTTTTGCCTGAAGAGCGTGAGTGGTTCACCGATTTCCTCAACGATGGCTATGTCGACAGTTTCCGCCATTTGGTGAAGGATGCAAACCGCTACAGTTGGTGGAGCTATCGGGCCAATGCCCGCGAGAAGAATTTGGGCTGGCGTATCGACTATCATATTGTCACGGAAAGCCTTGTGAATCAGATAAAATCAGTCGATATTCTGCCCGATGTGAAACATTCCGACCATTGTCCGATTGTGCTTGATTTATAAAAAACCACCAACTATTAACTCCTAACTCCCAACTTTTTCATATCTTTGCAGCGAAAAAGAAGGAGATGGCCTAATAGTTCAAGGGATAGAACGGAAGTTTCCTAAACTTTAAATCTAGGTTCGAGTCCTAGTTGGGCTACAAAATAACCACTATAGCAAATTGATAATCAATAAGTTGTAGCGGTTTTTTTGTTTTTTGTGGTCATAGATATCAGGAAGAATCTGCTCGTCGAACAAATAATAGTGAAACATCTGTGATGCTTGACGATAGGAACCCAGGAAGGCAAATTACCGATAAAAACCGATAGGTTGTTGCCGTTCAAATATTTTAGGCAGATATTTGTTCATTGATATGCTCGATTTCGAAGTACTTCACTTTCCATTTTGAAGCCATTGAGCCGCCCCTTCGTATTTCAGTTATCTTTTACATGCGTAACGGCGTATGGTTGTGGCGGTGTCCAACATATTCTTCGCATACCTCATGCTTCGTTTGGAGTTGCTGAAATCGCATCTTTGCAAGATTCAGCCCGCTAATTGACAAGACTTTGGGAGCCAACAAAATCAAAAAGTATATGGTCGCCAAGGGGTAATTTGTAATAATTTGTATTTTTAGGCAATATGTAACATTCTGTTTGATAGTTTGTTATAGTTATTGAGAAAAAAAGTTTGCAAAAAATGTTGACAGTATCGAAAAAGGTTGTAATTTTGCGCCCTGAAAGAACGATGCTTCCGTAGCTCAGTTGGTAGAGCACCTGACTCTTAATCAGGGTGTCCAGGGTTCGACCCCCTGCGGGAGTACAAAAAACCTCGTAGCAATACGAGGTTTTTTATTTGCCTAGCTTCATTTACCTTACTTAATGGTGCATTTTCCCCAATCCGTTCCGATCGCGTGATGGCATTTCCGGATAATTGTATCGTATCGGGATAATAGGCTCTTGAGCTTGTGGAAGCGCAGATAGGCGAAGTTCCATTAAGGGTGGCCAGCAAAAGGCCTTTAGAAGCGTCGCAAAAGCACGTGAATGAAAGGCATCGACAAGATGGAAACAAGTCGAATTGTTGGCATACCTTAACTTTCCTGTGCTTGATTGGATTTAATCGTATGGCGTACATGAAATCGTTTCTGCATTGGACAGAGGAGATGTGTCGTATGCGATAGCGGAGCGATGTCTTCAAAAAACAGGAAACGTAAGCGAATACAATCCAAGAATCTGATGAAATGTTGTTCGGGCAGAGTGCTGACACGACAATGGAC
>JAZQPN010000363.1:0-1579 GCA_045628585.1 Bacteroidales bacterium
TTATTATCCTGAAATTCAGTTGCCTAAAAAAGTGTTCACTTGCGTAACAGGTGTCACCGTTGAGACTCCTGCGGTCATTGTTTCCGATGACAATCTGATTATTTCATTGGATTGGTATCTCAATCGTGACGAGGTTTATGATCGGATTGGAATGCCACGCTATATGTCGGAACGCACGGTGAAGGAAACGTTGGCGAAGGATGTTGCCATGCAGCTTTACATGGCTTACATTTACGAATGGCGCAAGCAAACCAACCTTTCCGACGAGATGGTGAATGCCGGAAAAATCAAGTATTTCATCGAAGCAATGGCGCCCAAATTGCCCGACCACATTTTACTTGGCTATTCCGAGGAACAAATGAAATGGGCTGATGAGAATGAGGGCGGAGTGTGGGCTGACATAGTGGGCAACCAACGCCTTTTCTCGACGGGCTTGGACATGCACATGACCTTTTTGGCCGACGGACCTTTCACGCAGGAATACAGCAACGAGGCACCGGCAAGACTGGGTGAGTTTTTCGGTCTGCACATCGTGCGTTCCTACATGGCGAACAACGAAGTCACTCTGCAGCAACTGATGAAGAACAACGACCTCCAAGGCATATTCCAAAGCTCCAACTATAAGCCGAAGAAAAATTGATTTTTCTTGGTTATCGGATAAAATCACCTTTGGCAATTGTGTCAGAGGTGATTTTTTTATTTTATTGTAAATCAACAATAAAAACGACAGCAAGCGACAACAAACGTTTACAGTCGACTACAAACGTTTGTTGTCGGCTTTTTTCTTGACAGATGTTGCACTTTTGCAGCGGATAATATCAAAAGGCAGTAAATGATGAAAAGGTCAAGAAAATATAGGCAAACAATAATCCCATCTGTTGATACGCCAAAAGAATGGAATCAGGTCAAGTTGCAGCAATTAAGAAAAATCATTCTTGATTTGATAAGGAAAGAATATGCTGGAAGAATAATCACAAACATTGATACTGAATTGCCAATTCGAGTTTCGGTAACATCGGCAAGAAAAACTGCCTTAGGAGAGGCCATTTATTTCAAGAAAGCTGCGGCTGTCCTTATTTTGCCCGACATTATCAAATATGCCCGATACAATAATTGGGGTGATGCAAAGCAAAGTGATGGGCTAAACATTCTTGGATATCTGAATTTTAAATGTAAATGTTTGATTGATGGGAAGAAGGAATGTGTCAGGATGGCAGTTCAGTTTCAAAAAGGCGGAAAATATTATTATAATATTGAGGTAAACAAAAAGCCCACACCTGAAAGGAGCAATGCTTAACCTTATCCGCAGTGTGGACTTTCGTATTACTGGGTGCAAAAATAGTATTTTTTATTAAAACAAGGACTTGTTTTGAAATTTTTTAAAATCAAATATGGAATGGAAGCGAAAAAGGAGAACGAAATAGTGCTTTATCAACCGAATGAAACGATTCGGTTGGAAGTGAGAGTTTATGAAGAATCGGTTTGGCTAACTCAAGCCCAAATGGCTGTATTGTTTGGAACTACGACGCAAAACATCACGTTGCACATTCGGAACATCTATAAAGAATGCGAGTTACAG
>JAZQPN010000364.1:0-2075 GCA_045628585.1 Bacteroidales bacterium
CGCACTTGTCCGCCTTTGCCTTTTACGGATATTTCACCGTATTTGACAGCATTCTCGATCTGCTCAACACGAAGCTTGCAAACTTCATGGATGCGGAAGCCGAATGAATAGCACGATTTGAGAGCGATAACAACATCTTCACGGTTCATTGATCTTGCCAAACCGACAGCACTGATAAATTCTTCCGGCAGCCATGCACGGTCAATCACGCCTGTCACATTCTTTTCAAGTCCCAATGTGTCATTAGTTGGCAGGGTATTTCTTCCGCCTGCGGCATTGTAGTAAAAGCGTATCCCCGACAGTTCTGCGGTAATGGTCTTCGGGGCATAGTGCTTCACATTTTGCATATACTCCACATATCCCCGGATATGCTTGCCTGAAATGTTGGCGAATTTCTGTCCGTGCCATTGCTCATAGTAATAGCGACAAAATCGAATGGTACAATCATAATACTTGCTTCGAGTGGCATAGCCCTTTTGGTTCAGTCCTCGCCAGATGCGGTCGATCTGCTCGGTCAGATTGTCAAGTCCCGTTCTCTCTTTCGGAGGTGCTTTGTTTTTCGTCACGAAAATTCTCCTTTCTCATCGCTTGATTGATTTTCGTTATCAGTCTGACACTCTGATGACGAAAATCTGCGTATGTATTCGTGACGAAAATTTCAGTTTTGCTGTCTTCAATATGGTGGAAAAATGATCGAAATCAAGAAAAATAGCTTTTTCGATTGAAAATGTTTTATTAACGAAAAGTCGGGACATTTCTTGGCACATTCTTCGTGACGAAAATTCAGAGCGCCCCAAAAAAATTTCGGGCATCGGCGTTCTGACAACAGACCGCCGATGCCTATCAAAACGAAGGTCATATTTTTTGCGGTCATATCAAAACGACGGTCATATATCATATCAAAATGAAAATCACTGTGGGAACATACCCCGCCTTTCTTCTGCCTGTTTGCCTTTCAGACGGCGGAACGGGATTTGTCAACAGTGCGGAGACATCGCCTCGACGCACCGAAGGCTTGCTGTTTACTAATACCGGCTCGACGGCTAAAATCTCTTTGGCAGAAGAAAGACGGAGACCAGATGAAAATTACTCTTTTACGGGAATCCCTTTTCAGCCGACTGTTCGATGTTTGATACGATCTCAATGCCTTGTTTGTATCGTGTCGAACAGCGGACAGCCGGAACACGCCGAAGGCGTGAATAGATTAATCTGTAAAAATTCCGGGGCATCATATCAAAATGAAAATCCCTAAATATCAAAGCGATGGTACGCAAGGGCATAGGTATCCCGTCTGCAAGTGGGTGTCATTTTCTCTCTTTTTACATCCTACAATCTTGATATGCCCTTGCTATAACGGCGCCGGATACAGTCCGCCGTCGCCGTTTCTATCTCACTTCGTGCTATAGAAACGGCGACCTATCAAAATGTAGGTCATAATTTATATCAAAAAGAGAGTCATATATCATATCAAAAGTTGACTCATATTCAATTGTCCAATAAAGGTGAGTACTGGTCGCTTCCATACGAAAGCGGCGTGTGCATACCTTTGAAACAAAGGCTTGTCATATAGACAACGCACAATGCCAAATACAAAACCGGAGGTCTTGCGGCTGCGGCATCAGCCATTGGCAAGGTCTTTATTTTTACAATCAAAGAACCACAAGAAAGATCGGGACTGTTCGCCGTAGCCCGTAGTCCAAGCGGATCCCTCACAACGAAAATTATCCCGATTTTCGTCACGAAGTCAGATATCCGGGTTTTCTTCACAACGAAAATCCGTAGAAAAAGTTGCAGACTTTCGGCATCGTTGCCACGCTGTCCGATGCGTTTCCACTCTGCGAATCATCAAGCCAAACCCGTTGGCGGCATTCTTTTCGCAGGCGGAGCGTTCAGGTTTTTCGCATCAAAAATCTGTCGAAAAAGGTTTCGGACAATCTTTGCTGTCAACCGTCCGATATGCTTAATCCCTCATAACGAATAAACTCTCGACTCTCTTGGTCATACAATTTTCGTCATGCGGTCGGAAATCCGGGTTTTGCTCTCAACGAAAACCCGTCAAAAAGATTGGGACACTC
>JAZQPN010000365.1:0-3457 GCA_045628585.1 Bacteroidales bacterium
CGGCACAACTGACGGATTCTCTAATGACGATTATGTGCGGAACGCAAGTCTTCGAGAGTTGCGATTGCTCCGAATCGGTGTCGAACAGCGAGAGTTACGTATCGCAAATTAATTACTACACTATACAAAAGCGTCAATGCAGACCACAAGTGAACTTTATTTCCGTTTCGTTAGAAAATCGTTTAGCGGACTTTTTCCTTTGAACACGAAATAACACTTAATGCGTTATTATTAAACACGTTATACTTTTATCTCATTTTCGATTTATTATTTGCGATTTGTGATTATTGTGTAAAAAAAATGTTTTTCTCATCATTAAAAGCATATATATCAATTTTTTGAACATGGTTACAGTTGATGGATTTATATCGGGCAATAAAACTATTTGCGTACCTTTGCCGTTCATATTAAATAAGCCTCTGTCCATGAAAAAACACATTTACTCTCTTCTCGCCATGCTGGCGTTCTTTCTCTTCGCCGCTTGCAGTGCCACGCCCGAAGTGTACGACCTGAAATGCGAAAGTCTGAAAGAGCCTTTGGGCATCGACTCCGACACGCCCCATTTCAGTTGGAAGACTCGTTGCGACAAAACGATGACCCAGGTGGCCTATCAGATTGAAGTGGCTTCTTCCGCAGACAAACTGCTGGCTGGCGAGGCGGATTTGTGGCAAAGCGAACAAGCGGCATCCGCCGAACAGGTCATGGTGCCATACAGCGGCGCGCCCCTCTCATCACGGCAGCAATGCTGGTGGCGGGTCAGGATTTGGAACCACGACGGCGCATCACCATGGAGCAGTCCACAGCAATTCGGCATCGGAATCCTCGACCAAATCGAAGGACAATACATCGGTGCCGCTCCAGGCAATTCCACCCTTTTAAGAAAGAAATTCACGGTCACGGATGATTTCTCACAGGCTTTGCTGCATGTGAATTCCCTTGGTTACCACGAAGTTTACCTTAACGGACAGAAGGTGAACGATGCCGTCCTGACACCCGCCGTTTCACAACTCAGCAAACACGCCCTCATCAATACCTACGATGTTTCAGGGTTGCTGGAAAAGGGTGAAAACGACTTGGTTTTATGGACTGGAGCAGGCTGGTACCGAAAGCATTTCGGATCGGTGTATGACGGAGCGGTGGTCTGCGCAGAATTAGACCTCGACGGCCGCACAGCCCTCACCACCGATGAAAGCTGGCAAGGCTGCGCCAGCGGCTACCGCGACTTGGGCACCTGGATTCACGACGACTACACGGGAGAGCTCATCGACGCACGACAGGTTCCAAAAGCACTTACAGGCATGGCCCTCGACACCTTGCCTTGGGTGGCGGTCGACACCGTTACCGTTTCAGTAAAAGCCGTACAGCAGATGTGCGAGCCTTGCACTATACAAGAGACTTTTTCCGCCGTGAGCGTCAAGCCTTACGGCGAGAATATGTGGTTCGTCGACATGGGACGCGTGGTGAACGGTCTGCCCGAGATAAGGCTGCCACAACTTCCGGCGGGTCACGAGACCACCGTGGGCTTTGCCGACACGAGATTCGACGACGGCACCGTCTTCACCTTCCTGCACAACACGCTCATCAGTTCGGGCACGGAGGGCGGCGACACCTTCACCGACAAATTCATCCAGCAGGCCTACCAATACCTTGTGTTGGTCAACCTGCCCATCGCCCCAAAACCCGAAGACATCAAAGTGCATCGCATAAGGACCGACTATCCGCGGAGAGCCACATTCAGCTGCTCCGATGCCGACCTCTGCGCCATTCACGACATGATGGCCTACACCACCGAAAATCTGGCTTTCAACGGCTATATGGTCGATTGCGGCAGTTTTGAAAAACACGGATACGGCGGCGACGGCAATGCATCCACCCTAACCGTGCAGACGCTTTACGAGGTCGCCCCACTCTACTACAATTGGTTGCAGGCCTGGAATGATGTGGTGAGAGCAGACGGCTCGCTGCCAAACACCGCTCCAAGCACACACGAAGCGGGCGGCGGACCTTACTGGTGCTCGTTCATCATACAAGCACCCTGGCGCACCTTCATGAGTTACGGCGACGACCGGAATTTAGCCAAAGGCTACCCTTACATGAAGCAGTGGCTAGCCTTCGCCGAGCAGACCATAGAAGACGGACTGTATTTCAGCAGTGCGAATGGAAAAGACTGGGGCTTAGGCGACTGGCTTGCGCCCAAAGGCGTAGACATCAAAAACCGGGAGTCTATTGATTTGGTCAACAACTGCGCAATGAGTCAGTGTCTGCGCGACATGACCCATATCGCTGCACATCTCGGCATGGTTCAGGACAGTATCCGCTATGCCGAACAGTTAGAGATGCTGAACCGCAATATCCACCAGACTTTCTACCACGGAGACGGGACCTACGGAACAGGATCACAAATAGACATGACCTATCCCTTGCTCGTAGGCGCAGTTCCCGACACGCTTACCGCATTAGTGGCAAGGAAACTCACAGAGCGAACCGAACAATTATACGACAACCACATTGCCTGCGGACTTGTAGGCGTGCCCGTCCTGACCGAATGGGCCACCCTTGCCGGCGAGTGCGACTTCATCTACCGTATGCTCAAGAAGACCGACTATCCGGGGTATCTGTATATGATGGACAACGGAGCGACAGCCGTCTGGGAGTCGTGGAACGGCGAACGCTCGCGGCTGCACAACTGCTACAACGGCATTGGCAGCTGGTTCTATCAGGCACTTGGCGGCATCATCCCCACACAGCCAGGCTATAGGCGGGTGAGCATCTGTCCGCAGACCCCTGATGGCATCACCTGGACGGAAGTCTCGGAAGAAACGCCCTACGGAACCTTGCAGGTGCGTTGGGAACGGGAAAAAGACAAGAAAACGATGCAGGTGACCATCCCTGTGGGTATCACAGCAGACATTTTCGGCAAGACATACAAAAATGGAAGTTATACGATTGAATTTTAACACCTATGGAAACACAAACCGATCAGGAAAGGGTCGAAGCCCTGCTTAGAGCCACCAACCGCAGTGGTGTGGAGAAACTCATCACTTGGCTTGAAAAGAAAAGCTACTTTACGGCGCCGGCCAGCGTATGCTTTCACAACCATGTCGAAGGCGGACTAGCCCACCACTCTCTCCAAGTCTACGACCTAGCCATGAAGCTCAGGAGCGAATGGATAGCCGAGGGCAAAGCCACGGCAGAAGAACTGCCCGAGGACAGCGTCACGCTCAGCACGCTGCTCCACGATGTGTGCAAACACGACGTGTATTTCATGAAAGACGGCGAGCCGCAATGCGACAAGGAGAAGCGCAAACTTGGCCACGGCCGCCGCTCCATGATGCTGCTCATCAAGACCATTGGCTTTCCGCTCAACTACAACGAGATGATGGCCATCTGGTGGCACATGGGCAACGAACACGAACCGTCGTACCAATACTACAAAAGCGAATACAAGGAATCGGAG
>JAZQPN010000366.1:0-2075 GCA_045628585.1 Bacteroidales bacterium
GAACAAAAACCTTTGAACCATAAAAACACGCCGGGCAAGTCATTGCCTGGCGTTTTTTGCATGGAAGCACCGCGTGCGTCCGAAACATCAACATAATTATTTCTCAACCACTAATTTGGCGATTTTTCCATCAGCATTCAGGAAATAAATTCCATTTTTCAATGACGAAACGTCAACCTTTCCGTTTGCGATGGCGTGCAGCACTTCGTTTCCGAGAAGATCGAAAACATGGATTTCGGAAGGTTCATCTAAACCAATGTAAATGAAATCGTTGGCAGGATTCGGATAAACATTCATAGCATCGAAAGCATTTTCTTTGACATCAGTCACATCGATTGTATTTGTGAAGAAACGGTAGATTTCGGTTTCGTAATCCACATCGTAATTGCCACCGCTGTACCAAGCATGTTCTCCATTGATGACCTTCAAAAACGAAACGCGCGAACCGTTGTCACCATTCAGATAGCTATACATTTCAAATGTGAGGTTATCGTTTTGTGTGTCAGGATATTGCTCGAAAATCGGCATTTCATCGCAGTTGTTGAAACTGCGCCACCATTCCGTAGTCTGTTCGGCAGGCAAGCCAACCACAAATGGTCCCATGCCCATGCGCTCGACTGTGGCATTTTCATAATCGATGGTTGCATCGGCGGTGCCGAAAACTTCAAGCACGTTGACATTTGCAGCAGGCGTCAGATCTTTCATGTCTATGCCCACCAAACCGCTCACCGAAGCGATGCCATTAATGCGCTCGCCATGCTCGATGGCCATGCGGTGGCACATGAAGCCTCCCAACGAAACACCCGTGAAGAAAACGCTGTCGGCCTCAATGCTGTAGTTGCTTTCCATTTCATCGATAAGCGCATTGAGGAAACCTGAATCGTCGACCGAACCGTTTAAAGTGAAATCGTAACTTATCGGCATTCCGTAAATGGTGAAAGTCACCGTGATAGAGACACCGGCTGCCCAAGCATTGCCGAAATCGTAACTGCCGACCAAGGGCACGTCAATTGAATAATCCAAGGCTTCGGGATAAACCAGAATCCAGCCTTTTTCTTCCGCAATTTCATAGAAATGGCTTTGGTCGAAGACCTCCTGACAATCTTGACCCAAACCATGCAGACAAAACAGAAGCGGCGAAGGCGTGGCGGCATCGTAAGTGGCCGGCACATATTCGAGATAGCGGCGTTCTACGCCATTCCAAGTCATGGTTTTGATTTCCTGGGCGTCCAGCATGAAGGCTGATAACGCAAAAATGATGGATAAAAATAACTTTTTCATTGCTTGTAATTTTGTGCAAAATTAGGAATCATTTTCTATTCCTCATCATCCTGCGGCAAATTCTCGAAGAAATGCTCCTTTTCCAGTTCGGCCAGCACCATTTTGATTTCGCCGTAACTGAAATCATCGCCGAGGACATCCTTTGCTATGCTTAAACTTTTATCGCCTGTTGATTCGAAATAATCGACAATTTCGTCATATTTTCCCTTGTCAACAAAATCAGTGGCCTTATATTCGCCGTCTTTGATGAAGTGCGCGACATGACCTTCAATGGTTGTCAGGGCAAAGCCGCGTTCTTTGGCAATTTCTTCCAAAGTCAAGCCTTGCTCAAGCAATTGCCGTGTCAGTTCGTAGGTGTTTGGCTTTGGTTCCTTTTTAGGTTTAGGCTTTGGTTCAGGCCTTGCCTCTTTTTTGGGTTTCGGTTCAGGCTCAGGTACTTCTTCAACAGGCTGCAAGCCAGTTTGTTTCAACACAATATCAATGATTTCCGCGCCATAAAGCTTGACGCGTTTGCTGCCCATGCCTTCTGCATTTTTCAGTTCGCGCAGCGTGACGGGTTGCAGTTGGGCGATGGATTTCAAGGTCTTGTTCGAGGCAATGGCATACAACGGAAGGCCTAATTCCTCGCCAAGCGAACGGCGCCATCTCGCAAGCGCCGTGTACAAATCGTTGTCCTCCATCATGCCTTCGTGAATGACGACATTTTCCTTTTCCTTCTTCTCCGCATCAAGCACTTTGTTCAATTTTGTTTCCTGATAAGCCTTCACGCTGAAACCATCCTTGCAAGCCTCCAA
>JAZQPN010000367.1:0-1860 GCA_045628585.1 Bacteroidales bacterium
AAGCGAAACTGTCGCGGCTGAAATTCCTTGACCCGGCTTGCGGCAGCGGCAATTTCTTGACCGAAACCTATCTTTCGCTTCGCCGTTTAGAAAACGAGGCCATAAACATTCAGGCCAAGGGACAAGTCTACATTGGCCTTGAAGAGACCAACCCCATAAAGGTTTCCATCCATCAGTTCTACGGCATTGAAATCAACGATTTTGCGGTTGCATCCGCCACCACGGCCTTGTGGATTGCCGAAAGCCAAATGATGAAAGAAACCTCATCAATCGTTAATCTCGATTTGGACATGCTGCCGCTGAAAACCTACCACAACATCAAGGAAGCCAACGCTTTGTGCGTTCCGTGGACGGAATGGGAAGTGGCCGATGAACCCCATCAGGTGGTGATTGCCGGCCAGACCTATGTCTATCCGAGACACGAATCGCCCACTTCGGTCGTCAGCGAGCCAGTGGTGCGTTACGGCAACATTGATTTGTATACCGACGAAATCCACCTCAATCCCAAAGGAAAGAAACCAGAGTTTTATCACGTTGATTTCGACTACATTATGGGCAATCCGCCGTTTGTGGGCTACTCGTTGCAAAGCAAGGAACAAAAACAGGATTTGGTTGATTTGTTTGGCAAGAAATGGAAAAATGTCGGCAAGTTGGACTATGTGTCAGGATGGTATCTGAAGGCAGCCAAACTAATGCGTAATTCCAACATTCACACAGCTTTAGTCTCCACAAACAGTATCACACAAGGCGAGCAGGTGGCAAACCTTTGGAGGCCTTTGTTTGAAGAATATGGAATGCAGATTGATTTCGCCTACCGCACTTTCCGCTGGGACAGCGAATCGACACTGAAAGCCCACGTTCATTGTGTTATCATCGGTTTTTCAAAATACGGAAACGGAACAAAGACCATTTTCACCGAATCCGACAATCCAATTCAAGCCAGCAACATCAATCCTTACCTTATTGATGCACCAGCAGTTTGGATTGAAAGCCGAACAAAATCATTGTGCGATGTGCCGCAGATGATTTATGGTAATAAGCCAGTAGACGGTGGCTTCCTTTTTTTGACTGAAAGTGAAAAGATTGAATTCTTAAAGAAAGAACCGACATTAGAAAAATTCATTCGACAGATTTATGGTTCTGAAGAATACATAAACAACAGGAAAAGATATTGTTTATGGCTTGTCGGTGCAAGTCCAATGGAATTGCGTAAAAGTCCATTGATAATGGAAAGAATTGGAAATGTGCGGAAATATCGTTTGAACAGCACTAAAGAAGCAACGCGACGAGATGCCGAAACTCCAACTTTATTCCAAGAAATAAGACATCCAAATTCGGATTATATAATCGTTCCAAGAGTATCATCGGAAAACAGACGATATGTTCCAATGGGTTTTATAACTCCTGAAATTATCGTAAACGATTCGGTTCAAATCATTCCCAATGCTACACTCTATCATTTTGGCGTTTTGACTTCAAACGTTCACATGGCCTGGATGCGAGTTGTTTGCGGACGACTGAAATCTGATTACCGCTATTCAAAGGATATTGTTTATAACAATTTCCCGTGGCCTGTGGTTTCGACAGGCTCAACCGCCGAACAGAAAATAGAGCGCACAGCGCAAGCCATATTGGATGCAAGGGCAAAATATCCCGACTGTTCCTTGGCCGACTTGTACGACGAAGCAACTATGCCACCCGAGCTGCGCAAAGCCCATAAGGAAAATGACCATGCCGTGATGGCTGCCTACGGTTTCAGCACGAAGATGACTGAAAGCGAGTACGTTGCCGAACTGATGCGTCTGTATGGAGAAATGACGAAAGGAAACGCAAATTGCCACAATTAGTTTTAGCCTTTGG
>JAZQPN010000368.1:0-2133 GCA_045628585.1 Bacteroidales bacterium
ATCATCAAATATTTGCAAACAAAACTTTCAATCTGTTTTCCAGCTCATCAAACTCATTGATAATGTATTCAGCTGCGGTCGGGATTATTCTTGGTTGGCTTGCAAATTCAATATAATTGTTTGGGGATGAATCCAAATCTCGCACTTTATTCAATAAAGACTCATTATCAGCATCCTTATTCCAGAATAATATGGCATCAGGATTCAGCACTTCGGGTTCAGGACAATTATAACTTCCCCAATACACAGGGATGCAACCAGCAGCGATGGCCTGGAAAACTTTTTCCGTCACATAACCTTGGGCATTTGAATTTTCAGGACAGATGTTAAACCTATACTGTTGCAAGAAAGCATGTTTGTCATTTTTGAACTCATTCCACAAATCGTCACAATTGTGCATAATCTTTCCTGCACAATCCACACGAGATATCTGCGAAAACGAATCACAAATCGTTTTACGCAAGCCCAAAGTGTCTTCACTCGACACATGACATGCAAATTCAGACCTTTCTCCTATCGCCGGATGTGCCAACAGTTCACATCTTTCACGGATTTGCTCGGCCGTAGATTCCGGTTCAAACATATAATGCAGCCAAAGAGGGAACCTAAAATAACGTTTGTCATCGAAATACTCAAATCCGAGTGCCAGGTCAATCTTCTCATTTTTCAGCAAATGGTCAGCATAATGAAGAAAACTTTTCCTCTTCAGATTCTCACCTGAAAAGAAAACATTCACATCTCCTGACACTTTATCAACCATACCTCGATCTCCAAACGTCGAGAAAAAGCAAAGCTTTTTGGAATCTTTAATGATGTTTCCATGCATTACAAATCGGTAGAACCACATGTCGCGCACATCCTGACCCTTCCAAAAATTGTAAAAGCGAACCTGCTCTTCCTGATTATACTTTTGCCAAAAAGCATAATTCTTTTCCAACAGCCTATGCGAATGAAAGTTTTCCAGACACTTCATAACTCATTGCTTTAAAAATCATTGAAATATTTTCTTCACTCCAGGTGTATACATCGCCACAATGGCAATTGC
This sequence comes from Bacteroidales bacterium, assembly GCA_045628585.1. Classification (GTDB taxonomy): domain Bacteria; phylum Bacteroidota; class Bacteroidia; order Bacteroidales; family F082; genus Limimorpha. The sequence goes on from JAZQPN010000368.1 coordinate 1,046, forward strand.
CAAAGTCACAGAATAGCGGATGACATAATGCCAACCCCATGACACATCAATGTGCAAGAGATTCATCACATGATTGCCAACAGCACCATTTATTTCCACATAATGGAAACAAATGAAAGCCAAAGAACACACACCAAACAAAGCCAAGACCTTGCTCATGCAATGCTTATATTTTGCAATTTGCCGACTTACCCAATATACAACATATGTGCCTCCACAAGCGCCAATCAAGTCTAAAGGATAACAATCCATACGACAATCATAAAGCACCATGGATGAGAAAATATTGGCCAACACCCAACAAACTATACACACCAAGATCAGCCAAACTGGAGGTTCCTTTCTTCTCCACCACCATCCAATGGTAATATAAGGCAGCACTATCAAGCTTTGACTTAGGCAAAATGGAAGCGGCAACGCATTCCGTCCCATTACATATCCGATGAACGATAACACGACAGAAATCGGCAACACCCATTTCTTCCAACGCGAAAGAAACAGAAACAGCGTCTTCGAGCAAAACAAGGTGATTAAAAACCAAACTATTCCAGTAGAGCAATTCCCCCGGGGGGTATGCAAAGGCACCGTACTAGCCCATCCCAATGAAATAATTGTCGTAATGGCAGAATTCCAATACTCTGGACTAAAGACGGCCTTCACACAGAACCACAATGCCAGCAAAATCGTTGCGAACGCAAAAGGCACATATAATCTTCGGAAATAGCGTCCCACTGTAGCCCAGTGTTTCCCTTGCCCGATATCGTCATACGACTTACTGAAATAGCCCGCAACAATAAAGAACAAAGGCATGTGAAACGAATTGACCACATGCACCATCGGGTCGCATACATTCCAAGTGTGTCCCAACATAACCAACAACACACCTATGCCCTTCATGATGTCGAAGGTGACATCACGTTGCTTGACTTCTGCCATTATTTCTTAATCAGATGTTTGATTTTCTTTTTCAAGCCTTTATACCAACGATAAACACCCAACAAGCCTAACTTGTCAAAGAATAATTCACGGACTTCTCTTTTTGATTTCGTGCTGGCATCACCCCAAGAAGCCGCATTATGATGATAACT
>JAZQPN010000369.1:0-1531 GCA_045628585.1 Bacteroidales bacterium
GGCCTTTCACAAACTGAAATTCCGGTTTCATTCGATGAGCGCACCGACCTTATGAGTGTGGTTTTCCGCTTGGCGGGTTGCGAAGAATACAACGAATGCCGGATGAAAGATTATGCCGCAGCTGTCGATTCCTGTTTTGCACCTTACAGAGACCACGAAGTGATTGCCTTGGCAAAAGAATACCACGAAACAGCAGTCAGTTGGGATGCCGTTGTGAGTTATGCGCTTCATCTCGTTTTGCCTACTGACAATCAAGGGCTTATTTCAATTGACAAGGATTTCAAGGAAGGCGGCGACACTTCTTTCGACCGTTGGACAGAGCAACAGAAACAGGATTTTTTGGAACCGCTTTCCGATTTCTATCACAAAAGCCATTTCCATGAATGGTACGAAAGCACGCTTCCTATTAGAAACCAAGCCACTGAGACCTTCAACAAGGACATTCGTCCTGCACTTGACTTTTCTTGGTTCGATACCTTTTTCGGCCCTTGCGAAAACGCTGATTTTAAAATTATCCTAAATTTTTTAGTCGGTTGGCAAAATTACGGATGTTCTTCACAGCGCATTGACGGACAGGATGTTTTATCGCCTGTCATTGGTTGCGCGCAACCCGATTCATTGGGTAATGCTTGTTATCAGATTAAGATTGTGCTTCCTATTGTCATTCACGAATTTTGTCATGCTTACTGCAATCCTCTGAATGCGAAATATTGGTCTGGAATGGAGAAAAAAGCCGACAAGGTTTTTGAATTAAAGAAAGAAGAGTTGACGTGGCAGGCTTACGGCTCGTCCCTCACCATGATGGACGAAACCTTTGTGCGGAGTTGCGTCATCAGATACATTATGGCTCACAATCCAAATGCCGACCTCAATTCTCTGATTGCCAATGAAAAAAGTTTTCTTTTGACTCAAACCATGGTGGAATCCTTGGCGCAATACGAAAAGCAACGCAATGTTTATCCCGACATTGAAAGTTACATGCCGCAGTTAATCAAGGATATTAACGGATTCAACGTCAGGAAATACAAAAAGGAGCTGAAAGCCTATCAAAAGCAGTGCGCACATGTCGTCAGTTGCAGCATCAAAAACGGCAGCACCGACATTCCGGCAGGAAAATCGGAAATGACGATTACTTTCGACAAGCCTATGCAAAACAGCATACACCTTGGCAAAGGAAACGATGGTGGAGAATTTCCTTCTTTTGCAGGAGCAGTAATGGAATCATTTTCATGGAGCGAAGACCAAAAAACCATTACCGTTCAGTTTGACCTGAAACCCAACACGCATTATTCTTTCAGCATTTTGGGAGACCAATTCTTTTCCGTTGATGGCTATCCGACTGTCGGGACACATTATATTTCTTTTACTACGATGAAGCAAAACTAAGTCAAAAAAAATCAAAGAAGCGGTTTTTGATAAGTAAGTGGTTTAAATTAAATTTCGTAATGGTTATCGGTTTTCAGTTGATAAATAGTTCAAAAAGTCTAAATGCCTAAGTGTCAAAAATTAAAAAATGTAAACTAATCATACA
>JAZQPN010000370.1:0-12829 GCA_045628585.1 Bacteroidales bacterium
TATGTTCCCGAAACATGTTGTCCGCACATACGTTTGCTACATTTGCGCAAACAAAGTGTGGAAGTGCTGGGAAGTGTAGCCTGTAGTTTAAATTTATTCCATATTATTAACGTTACAAACCAAAGGATAGTTGTGCGCAGCTAGTTCTCACGGAAAGTCATCTCAGTCGTTCTGTGGAATTTGTCCTCGACCTCCTGGTGGTTGCGGGTATAGGTGTTGACAAGAACGCTTTTTTCTTGAAAAATTCTTATTTTTGCACGTGTCAAATCATTTTATAAAAGCAGATGGCTATCGTTAACGACAATGGTTTTCTCTCTGGTCACATTGGGGAAATGGTTTTTAGGGAGTTAGGTTCCAAACAGGTAGTGCAATCGATGCCTGCACAGTATCATGATGCGAACTCCGAAGCCCAGCAGAAGCAGCGCAGCGGTATGAGGAATATCCTTGCCTTCTACCGTCTGCTTAAAGGGGCAGTGAAAACGCAATTTGAAGAAGCAGACTCATTGAACCGGCCTTACAACCGTTTCGTGCATTACAATTTGCTCCTTCCTGCCGTCGACCTGTCGAAACAGGATTACAGCAAAAGACTTTGTATCCTCGCTCCTTACATTGTTTCCCACGGTTCACTTCCATCGCTTGAGGTCTGCAACGGCACAAATTGCATTCATTTCCACATGAAACCTGAAGAATGGAAACCAGGCGACACGCTGAGGCTAATAAAAGTTGAACACCAAGAGCCAGCCACTGACACCCCAGCATGCCTGAAGGCTTCATTTTCCGATGAATCAATCAACATCGTTGAAGACAAACTGATAAGCAGTGGACCGCTCCCGCATGGAGCATACGCCTACATTCATATCCGTAATACAAGGAAAGGCTTGTTGGTCTCAACCCAGCAACTCACCCTACTGTGACAATACCGATCCATTACCCTGCCTCTACCATGAACTCGATGGAGGTCATAGGTGAACTCGACCAACCTCTACTCCTTTAGGTAGAGAATGGGTATTGCTTGATCGAGTTCATGGTAGCATTGGAGATGAGGAAGAGTAGGGAATGGCAGGAAGTATGACGGAAAAACAGGTCTATTGGAAGAATTTTCTGTTTGCAACATTGCAAGTCAATTCGCAATTCAAATATTTGTGTATTTTTGTGGCATTAAAAAACACTCAAAAATTGTAATGCTATGAAAAAGAAATCACAACAACATCTTTTGGTTTTGTTGGCCATGCTGATGGTTACATTCCTCGTGTCGTGTTCGGGTTCATCGCCGAAAGCCTACATTAAGTCGTTTGAGAAATTCGTTGCCAAGGTTGAGACCGATGGCGACAATTTCAGCAATGCCGACTGGGACAAGGCCGATGCAAAGCTCGCCGAATTCAGCGACAAGTACGACAAAATCTCCAACAAGTTCACCACAGAGGAGAAGAAACATATCATCGACCTCAACGCACGCTATCTGCTCAAGAAAAGCAAGGTGAAAGGCAGCGAAGCTCTCGATTTGCTCAACGGCATTTTCAGCAAAGGTGCCGAAACCTTGGAAAATCTTTTCGGTGGGCTGGAAGATAGCGTGGACTATCTGATGGATGAAATTGATGATAAGGTGGATGAATGGGATGAGATGATGGAGGAGATGCTCGGTGAAATGGACTGATAAATGATTTACATACTATGAAAAAGACATTCATTCTATTTTTCTTGCTCGTGAGTTCCATAATGCTTGGGGCTCAAACGCCGCAAATTGACCAGAGGGTGACTTACATTTGGGATGTCACCTATTCCATGCACGGAGGACAGATGGGGGGTGACAAGACCCATACCAAGGATGTTGGCGGGAAAAAAGTTCAAATCGTCAAGTATAATCCTGATTTCGACATTTACAACAAGGTGATGGAAGCCATGATTGATGACATCAACCGACAGAATGCAAGAACTGAAATCGTGGTAATTCCTTTCAATGACAAGGTCTGTGACGAATGGCGTTATCAAGCCACTACTGAAGGCAAAAGGGCACTCATTGACAAAATCAGGCAGTATGCAAACCTCGACCAAGTGAAGACAAATATCTCAAGGCCTGTGGAATATGCCATGGAACACATCTTTACGCCGAATGTCACCGACCACATGAAGCTGATGACCGATGGCAACGATAACGTTGACATGGCGCATTTCAAAACTTTGATGCAGCAATGGTGCGAGATGGCCGAATCGAAGAATGTTTACGGTTATTATGTCATGCTTACTTCCCAAGCCGATGACAACGAACTGACTTTGATTTTAAAGGAACAATGTAGAATGACTATCGGATCGGGCATCAATATCAATCCGCCAAGGATTCAGATGAGCGACCATATTATTGTTGATGCCAAGAATGATTACAACAAGCCATTCGTCATTGACGTGAAAATCAGCAATGCGGATAACTTGCCTACCGATGTTAAGGTTAGGGTCTGTGCAGAAGAAAATCAGTATTTCAGTTTGGATGAAGAAGTTGAGATTAATGCTGAAACCCGCTCGGTCAGAATTAAACCGAAATATAAAATTGATGTTAATGTACTGCGTTCCAATTTGTCAATAGATTCCTCGTCTTTCGTTACGCTGCATTATAAATTGGTCGAAAACAAGGGCCAAGTCATTGAATTTTGGAATACAGAAGGTCAGGTTGAACTGTTCAACAAGAGTCTGAAAACCTTAAAAGTAGGAGTGAAGCCATGAAAAAATCAATTATAATCAAACTGTTAGCAGTTTTTGCTGTACTGTCTTCGTTTGTGTCATGCAAGAATGATGATGAAAAGCAAGTGTATTTCTGGGGCCAAACGGATTACTACAAGGATTTCCTCTGGAAGCATTACCGGGACACCATCATGACCCAAACCTTGACTTTTGAGACGGGTGAGGACCAGTTCACGAAGCCGCTTTGCTTCGAACTCTACACCATCGACAACAACACGGGTGCCTATATCCCTGTTGATGCCGAGGCTGTGAAACTCTACAAGAACGGCGAGCCATGCGCTGATAACAAGCTCATCGTCAATCCGGGCGAGGCCGAAGTGGTGGCCGGCGTGATGTTCGACCACAAAGCCCCCGAAGGCAAATACAACTGGTTCCTCAAGGTGACCGACAGCGGCGACCTTGACATGATCAACAACACTATGACTTCAGCAGGCGAGATACCTATGCTGATAGAATGGAACGCTAAGAAGAATGACATTATGAATCCGCTGGCTGAAACGGTGACTATTGTCGGTGTTTTCGTTTTGGTTATTCTTTTGCTTTGGCTTTTCTTGGTCAATTGCACCGACGTCTTTTTTGCAAAGTTCACTTCGGGCATGAACAACATCTATCTCAACTATCCCGATAAGACAAGCTACAACCTGCGTCAGGACTGCAAGGTCACGCCGAAAGGTTGCAAGCGCATTGTCATCACCAACCGCCCTCAGCATCAGAGTGCATTGGCAGGTGCGTTTTTGGGCAAGGTGAAGTATGCTTGTCTGGCGGATGATCATTGGCCTGTAGACCTGGTGCTGAATCCTGGCAGAAACCGTATTCGTGCCACGGCCAATCCTACGGGTGTTTACGACATTGACAACGACTATGAAAACAGGACTATCACCATCGTCAATGAAGATGACGGATTCAAGACAGTTATTGAGTATTAAATATAAAAACACGATAAAACTATGGCTACAAAATTAAAAAGGACTTTATTCATTGGATTAGGTGGCACAGGCGTGCAGGCCGTGTTAGAAGCAAAACGACTCTTTGCCGAACAGTATGGTCAAATACCATCAATCTTAGGATTCCTAGGCGTTGACACGAATTTGGGCGAATTTTCGAAGTCGACCAGCAAGACATATCTTGACCAGAACGAACGCATCGAACTGGTGGTCAACAATCCTGAGGCTTTCTATCAGGAGAACAAGGAAATGTTCGGTTGGATGTCGGCCAAGAACCTCCGTTCGCTTCAAACCTTAAAACCTGATGGCGCAGGTCAAATTAGAAGCAATGGCCGTTTCGCATTCACCATCAACTATGACAAGGTGAAGACAGCTGTTGAAGGCGCTATTCGTCGCATCAGTGCCCCTGTCTCAAGTTCATCTAACGATAAATGGCAGCTTGACGGTGATCCGTCAGTGCAGATTCATCTGGTGTTTTCCATCAGCGGTGGCACAGGTTGCGGCACTTTCATTAATATGGCTGCCTTATTGCGCGATGTGACCCCGACTTGCAATCTCGTCGGCTATGCCATGATGCCAGATGTCTTCATAAATTGCGGCGACTATATTGGCACCAATGCCTATGGTGCTTTGCGTGACCTGGATTTTCTCATGTCGAAAGTCGATGTTTCAAATCCGTTCAAACTGCGTCAGTTGGATGGCAGTGAATTGGTCCTTTCGAAGATGCCTTTCGACCAGATTTTCATGGTAGATGCCACAAACGACCATGGTGATTGTGTGACTGACATTGATGCTATGGTGAAACTTATAGGCCGTGCCCTTTCAACGGTGTCGGGACCTCTGGGTGTTGCCGTTGCAGGCAATATGAGTAACTTCAGAACCCTTATTGCCGATGGCAACTGCGTCAATCAGGACAAGACTGGATGGGTGTCGGGTATGGGTTTCTGCGAAATCATGGTCGATGCACAGCGTCTCAAGGATGTCTATGCCAACAAGGCCGCTAACCAGTTGGCAAAGCAGCTGATAGGCGAACAGCCTGTCGATACTACTGCCGATGTGCTGAATTGGTTCTCAAGTAATGAAATACAGGAAGACAATGCCAATCAGTTGCTCGATTCGCTGTACGAAATGAAGCAGGTCCATCATTTCGAGAACACAAACAAGAACGCAGCTGACTCATGGATTGATGTTCAATCTAATTGTGCCGAAGAGAAGAAGCGTGCCGCTAAGGAAATCAAGGAGAAGTTCGACGGCAAGCTAGTGAAGGTGCAAAATGCTTTTGACGAATATATTAAGAATAAGATTAAGGAAGCTGGTTTGTTGACGGCTCAGGAATTTCTGAAAGGCATAATAGCTCAGATCGACCTGTGTGACGGCCAAATGATAGATGAAATCAGTGGGCTCTCAAACGATGAGTCGAAGTATGAGCGCGAGTCGAAATCGGCCAACGACGCCCTTAAGAACAAGCGTTTCCTGATTGGTAGCCGTTTCACGGAGCTTTCGGAAAACATCTCAATGGCGGCCAACAAATGGGCCAAGGTCATAGTTGACGATGTTCGTCATCAGAATGCCCATACTTTCTATCAGAAGTTCAAGTCGCATGTCAAGCAGATTGGCGCTTCGTTGGAAAACATTCTCAAGGTCATGAATTCCGATGCCATTTGCCCAACCTTCAATCAGACTATACTTTCACTCATAAAGGAAAGAGGATCGAAGAGTCCGTTTGTCATCGACATTAGCAAGGAACTGATCAAGAACATCGACTGCTCGAAGGATGGCGACATTAGGGTTGACCTCTTTGCCGATTCGTTGGAGGACAAAAATATTTTCTCGCTCTTGGGCAAGAAAGCCGGCGAGGTGAGAGAATGCCTGCTCAACTATGCCTATGGCATGCAGTCAGTGAAAGACTATGACAAGGTGACCGTGAACTCCGAAATCACCAACATGAGCGTCGACCAAAGGAAAGAACTGATGGAAAATGCACTGCGCAAGTCCGACATCCTGCTGCCTATCGATGAAAAGGGTCAGCCAATCTGCAAGGGCGTTAAGAATTACATCTATGTGGCTGCGAAGAACGGCGAATCGTGTTTCATTACGGAATATGCAGAAATGAAGAACATGATAGAAGCCGCTGCCGGCGACACAAAGATTTCGTATGCTCCTGTCGAAGAGGAAAACCGCGTCATCATTTACCGTCAGCGTGGTGTCTATCCTGTGTTCCAACTGAGATCAATCCACAAATACGAATTGGATTATCGTTCAAAGATGGACAGAAAGTCGTTCAGCGTTGATGCCGACCTTGAGAAATGGCTCGAAAACGAGCGTTGGAACTTCATGCCGAACAAGACATCCGACAAGGACAGCCTTGATTTGTGGGTGCGTGCTTTAGTGCATAAGCTCATCCGTCACCAAGGTTCTCGTTATGAGGTTTACAGCCCTGCATCGACAGGCGGTGACAACAGTAACAACGGCTGGGTCCGTCTTGCTGCGGCCCCTGAAAGAGAAGGCACCGAAGCCCGTTATTACGCTTTCGAAGACTTCAAGAAGAACAAGTCTATCTACAAGAGCAAGGGTGATTTGCTTGATGCCATCACCGAAAAGGAAAAGATGTACAGCGTGCCGGATTTGAAGAGACTCTATGCCGATGTCGCTGAAATGGCATTCCATGACTTCGAACGTTATGTCAATGAGATTTCAGTTGTCGGTGTCCTTCCTGAAACATTGAACGGACCCGGCTATGCGAAGACGAAAGACTTACTCAACCAAGAGACCAACTATGCCAAGAATTGGGCAAAACGGTCGGAAGACTAACATAGCATGATAAATAGGGAACAATAGTATGATTCACATTGTGTTAGGCGAAAGCCTGAAGGAAAAACTGTGCGATATCGTGCAGTATGTGAGGCAATATGGCGGCCAGGAAACACTGAAAGCATTCCATGGCTTTTGGTGTGCCGAAGATGAAAAAGGCGGCGTGTCGTTTCACGAAGCCAATGTGCCTGCGACGTTTGACGACTTAGGCATCGGCGCAGAGTATTGCCTGCCTGATTCCATTGCATGGGCAGATGGGAAGTATCTTGAAAGTGGTGAAAACACTGATAAATATGTCAGCGCCTATTTCTCAGACCTGTTTGATGAGACTTTGAACATCAACACGACCCACGACGCTTTCACCACCCTCAACGTGTGCCTCTATTTTCCTTTGTACGACCCCTCGTCGCTGAAACTGGCGAAACGTCTGATCAATGCCATCAATGCCCAAAACAGAAAAATTGAGGTTGATGTCTTTGTGATGACGGCCGATATGGCCAAAGCCTTGCTGACTGATGAGGAATTGGAAAGACTGCCGGAACGCATTGAAGGTTATCAGCAACTTTGCCGTGAGTCGGTCAAGGAACTGCTGGCCTTAAAGGAAAGCGAAGCAGGCCGTTGCATGAATCACCTTGTTGTGATGCAAAACTGCAACAACATTGGCGTGTCTTTGAATCTGGATAAGGATGCATTGGTCAGAACCATTGGCGAATACATCTGCACGGTCCAGACCTCTTACGCTAGCGTCTTCAATAAGAATTTTGAAGTAAAGGACCGTCCGATACATGCCTTCGGTGTGTCGGTTCTGAACCTTGACAAATACTATTTTGTCGAATACCTCTTGACGAGGGCCTACCTTTCGCTCTTGGAGAAGGAAAGAGTCGGGGAGACCTCAGTCGATGTCGCCGAACCGAAGCTTGAAGCTAAGGAACGTCTGAGCAAATGGAACCATTTTTATGACGGATTCTATTCGGACATGGTGATGCCCGTCATCAATGAGAAAGGTGCGGGACAGGAAGACGCTGTCAATGTTGAAGCCAGCAGGCTCTTGCGTGTTGAGGCGGAAGAAATGGAAAGGGATGTACTTTCGTTCATCAATAACGAAAGGATGACGCTGCCCCAAAAACGCATTGTCTTGGCTCAGATGCTTGGCATGGACGATCCGCTGGTCAGTGGTTCATCGTCGCAGCGTGATTCGTTGCTCTTCAGGGATTGCTATTCCGATACCATAGGCATGTTTGTGAAAGCCAACAACATGCTGCTCAATGGGAGTCCGAACGGAGAATTGTATCTCGACATTCCGACTGCATCTTCGGAGATGAAAAACATCCAGCAAAGCTATCCTGAGGCACTTTGTTTGACCGATGGCGCTGTGCTTGGCGATGAACGCATACCTTTTGAAACCTTGTGCAGCGAATTGAAGGCGACAGAACTCAAGGTCAGGGAAAGCACCGAATTGATACGCAGTCTGGAACAGCAGTTGCATGAATGCGAAGTGCAGGAAGACAACGCCTTGCAAAAAGGCAAGGTGCTTGTTGAAGACGGTTTCCGTTTCGGCGATGTCGTCTACCGTTTGGAAGACGTTGAGCAGATACCCCTTGAAGAGACATACGAGCCTAAGGTTGCATCATTACCCAAGAGTATCGATTTGCGTGGCGGATTTAATGCAATCCGCAATCAAGGGCCATTAGGTTCATGTACTGCCTTTGCCTTAAGCGGTTTGGTGGAATATGCCATGATGAAAGGAGGCAAACCGAACAAGGATGTGAGCGAACTGTATTTGTTCTATTATGCACGTTATCAGGAACAGCAGCGCAAGAATCTAACTACATTGCCTGCAAGCAAAGAGGGCAGCTCTTTTTTCGATGCTATCACCGCTTTAGGCGAAAACGGCATCTGTGAGGAAACACTGTGGCCTTATGATCCTGATAAGGTCGACTTTTGCCCTTCGATAGAGGCAACTGAAGATGCTGCTAAAGTCAAGGTCGTTAAGGCAAAGAATGTCAGGAGAAAAGCTAGCGACATAAAGAGCGCATTGGCAGAAGGCTATCCTGTGGCCGTTTCATTGCGCCTCTATGAAAGTTTTGGCAACAACCGTCATGGTTTTGTAGAACTCCCATCGGATGAAGAAATAGTGGAAGGCAGAGGCCAGAAGGGCCATGACCATCATGCCATGGTGGTGTGCGGTTACCGTGACGACCAAAATGTGTTCATCGTGAGAAACTCATGGGGCAAAGGCTTTGGCGACAAGGGCTATTGCTATATGCCGTATGACTATTTTGAAGACGAAGACCTGATCAACATGGCTTGCATCATCACCGATTTGAACGACATGAGCGATGTAAAGACCGACAATGCAGTGCCTAAAATATCGGTGTCGTTTGATTTGGAGAACCCGAATATCCGTGCTGGCATCCTGCGTCTTAGTATCTCTGTCGAACGGCGTAATCTGGCGAAACTGAGCAGGAATCGCGCCGCATTGTATGAAGAATATGCTAAGATTGAGACAAAACTCGTAGGCGGCAACGTCTGGGCTGAATTGTACGATGCAACGAAACGGAGATTGGATTGGGAAGTGGGTGAAATCGACAAACAGGAGAAACTGAATTCACAGTGTGAGTCGGAACGTCTTGAGGGATTGAAGCATCAGCGTAATAAAGTCATCATTGTCACTGCAGCTGCCTATTTGGTGGGCATTGCAACCTATTTGTTGCTTTGGTTCAAGCATATCGTCGATTTCAAGACCTTGTTCACCTGTAAGGTGTCGCAGTGGGTTTATGGCTTTGCCGCAGCAGGCCTTGTGATTTTTGCCATCGAAATGTTGCTGTTCAGAAAACGCCAGAAAGACATTCGTGAAGAACATGACGGCATTCGTGAGAAACTGAGCCGCTTGCGTCACGAAAGGACCAAAAGCAGTAAGGACGACAAAGGCTTTTTGGGCTTACATCTCGAAAACCTTAAGGTGAGGATGTATCAGGCATGGCTTGTGTTTAAGGAATTCTCTGCGCGTAACAGGTCGTTTGAGAGGAAATACCAGACCATGGTGTCATATGTTTCCAACTTGCAGGTCTGGCTGGAAGAGGAAAAGCGCAAGATTGTTGAAATGAGTCCTGAAAACAAGTTCCCGTTTGTGTCGCTGCTGTCGAATGAGTTTTTGGATAAGTATTACGAAGACAAGAAAGACGAGATATTGAAAGACATTAAGCTCTCGGAACTGTTCTCATCGGAATACAAGCTTGACGATGAATCGATTAAGTTGTTCAAGGACAATCTTGAGAAACGCTTAGTAAAGGCACTGCTTGAAGATCTGGATGGATTCTCGATGTCGTATTGTCTGCTGGGCAATCGGTATGAATATGCCGGCAATCAGGAGAATGATGGTCAGAAGTTGGTGTCGAGGTTGGATCAGCAGTCGAATCCGTTTGTGCGTCAGCGCTATCTGGTGAATGACCCGAGTGTTGGCAAGGGCGATTCGAAGTTGCTCTTCAGCAACGACATCAGCGCCAGGTCGACGGAATGGCATGAGCGTTTCGACGGAAGCATTATCGGGACGGTTCGCTATGAAGAGATACAGTCGCCATACAAGCTGGTGATGTTCCAAATGCATACCTTGCCGCTTGATGAGTGTGAAGATATTAGATAAAAGTATGCTTGCGCTTCTCATTGTAGCAATATTATTCTTGTCAATTCCTTGTTGTTTGGGCCAATATAGAACGGAAATTCTTCTCGAACTCCCCGCCACAAACCCTTCCGCCCAAATCATCACCTACAAGGCCTACACGGTTTCATACAATCATGCTACCCTGAATCCCAACTGGGTGGCTTACGAACTCACGGCTGATGAGAGCGATGGACCGGTGAACCGAAAAGGACGGCGTTTCATTCCTGACCCGAAGGTCAAAGGGCCGCAGGCAGAGAAAGACGACTACCGCAATTCGGGCTGGTCGCGCGGACACATGGCGCCTGCCGCCGACATGAAATGGGATTCCGTGTCCATGGATGAGTGTTTCTATTTCACCAATTGCTGTCCTCAGGATGCCACATTCAACGATGGCAAATGGCACAGCCTGGAGAAAAAGACACGCGCCATCGCCAGGCAATATGGCCGCGTGTATGTCGTCACTGGGCCGGTTATCGGTAAGAACGTAAACGGCACGATTGGCGAAAATAGGGTAGTGGTGCCCGATGCTTTTTTCAAGGCATGGTTGGTGCCAGTCAATGGGACGTATTCGGCCATCGGTTTTGTGTTGTATAATTCGCCGGAAGATCAGGATATTTCGGCTTCGGCCTGCACCATTGACGAACTTGAACTGCTAACGGGTTTCGATTTCTACCACAATCTGGATGACAAGACCGAGAAACGTGTTGAAGCCAGCATTGATTGGAAATATTGGAAAGGCGTTGGGATAGTTCCTTGATAGGATAACATGCAAATCTATGAATCAATGTGATTTCAGTCTTTTTGGGGTGCAAAATGATATTGAAAAACAACTATATATTTCCCGTTCATTTTTCATTCATTTCGTCGTTAATGAACCAAAATGAATGAGAAAAATGAATGGAACCATCTTTTTCTTTCATTTCATTCAGCAAACGCCCTATATAAACAGAAGGATTCTTTGATGATTTTGGAATCATATCCATTAGAAGATTATCTATCTCAGAGCGTTTTGCTCCATCTGGTTTCTTCTTCAACAATTCCATTACTAAATCTTTGTAGTATTGGCGTTTCATACCCCTGTTCTTGACATAATCACCTAATTGATCTGTCTGAATTGATACGGACTCCGATAGAAACAGATTTGGGTAATCTCCTTCAATCAAACCTTTTTCTTTGAGAGTATGAGCGTCTTCAATAGATATAGAACCGCCTTTCTGCACAGCATCCAGCAACATACAATCCTCAAAGGATAAGTCCTTGTTCTCCTTCAGCAATTTGGTATATTTTTCATTGATGGCATTTCCATACAGACGAACAGCCACTTCCTTTTTTATTGCATCAATCTCATAATCCGGCATAGGAAATCGGCGTTCCCATTGCTGATTGAATATCTTGCGGATGCCTCGACCTACAATATCAATCATATTGAAGTTGACCATAGCATTGCAGAGACATTCATTACGATAGTGTCGCTGAGGACCATGCGTAGCAAGAGCTTTCTGCACAGTGCCAGGAATGAAACTGCCACCATTGGCATAATACAGGAATCCTGGATTCTCCACAAGGTTGATTCTCTCTTGAAGGGTATAATCCTGATGAGCTATACAATTGTGCAAAATCTCGCGCATAGAGTAGTCGTCATACTGCTGCATAACGTCGGGAAAGAGTGTGCCTCCAGGCATTTCTCGCATAGTCAGGTTGCGAACTTTTGCAAGAATCTGATCCACCGTCAGGATGAACGGAGCGGTGAAGTGCTCATAATCTACAACATTCTGTTTCTCATCACGAAGCGACCATGTTACGCGCACAACGGCAGGACGTAGTTTGAATACAGATACTGGCTTGCCCAACAGTATGATTGCAGCACGAGTGATACCGCCATTAATCATTACGCCAGCGTTGCTAAGAAACTCTGATACCGACCATGCATTTACTTCTTCTGCAGGAATGCGGCCGTGCACTTTCTTGAACATCACACGAGCTTTGGCAATTGCCACCTCGTCAAGATCATCAATCGTTGCATCCGGTACAATTTCTGCCGACCAGTCGCCACCTGTGAACAGAGGTTCATCCAGAATGGCATTCAATCGCTCTGGTGTCAACTCCACAAGCGAATCCTCTATACGTTGCCAAGCTTTGTCATGAGCATACACGGGACGTTTCGGCAGGTGCTTCGGAATACGAATCACCCATACCTTCTTTTGAGTATCAGAAGTGATGTACTCCATGATGTCCAACCCTTCACTCGAAAGGTTGGCACACCTGTCGGTCAAACGAAGAATCGCCTTCTGGCGGTCATAGTTGTATGTATCTGTACCGACAATCACCAACGTCTTGTCGTGTACACCTATCACGAGAAAACCACCCTCCATGTTGGCAATAGCCGACACGTAGGAGATAACATCATCCTTCTCGTTCCCTCAGAACGAGTTCTTCAGATTTTTAAATTCCTTCCATTCACACCGAGCATTCTCTTGTGGGTATTCACGGAGCAGATATTGTCGTAGTTCGAGTTCGGTCATACTGTATGTTTGTTAAAATAACGTGAGTTCGACATAATCAATCAAAAGATAGTCAATTGGTTATCGGGACAGGCTTCAACAGAGATGGAAGGTTTCTTAGGGAAGAAGCAGTATGCGGCGATGGCGGCCACGGCGTTGACGATGAAGTTGTTGAACGA
>JAZQPN010000371.1:0-7096 GCA_045628585.1 Bacteroidales bacterium
GAATGGCGAGAAACTTTTTGGCGTTACGACCGTTCCGCAGCGCAAGTCGGAAGTGCAGGTTTATCTCGGCAACCAGTTGGCAGGCACCTACAATCTTCGCATCGAAAACAATGAAGGCTTCCTTGAAGGGGAGTTTGAAATTGATTCGTTGGGTGCGCCACGCCGTTGGAATAAAAACTTGGTGAAGTAGTCCTTGCTATTTGTTAAATTGTTGAATTTTAAATTTTTAAATCATGAGAAAGCAACCACTATTTCTTCTCCTTGCCGTGCTATCCCTCTTGGCGTCTTGCGGACACAAGGAAATCACGGTAATCAAATTGGAGCCTTTGGATGAAAAATACCGTGAATCAGTGCCTTACCAGGATGGCGAAACATTCTGTTTGCAGCACGAAACCGACAAAACCCTGATTGAGTTTGTGGTTTGGCGCAGCTTGCATGTCATCAATGAATATAATGGCGAAAGCTATTATCGTATTTCTCCAGTCCCCGCATATTGCTGGGACAATTATCAGGAGGACATTACGGAGTGCCGCACCAATTATCCGCTGTTCAATTTCGAGTTTCGGATGAGCAATGAATATAAAATGAACGAGACTTTCGATCCGGAGTCTGATAACACATACGCCAAGCGAATGTCAATCAGTGTTGGAGATGATTTCTATGCCGGTTTGCCTTTCAAAGGCGTAACCTTTGACGATTATGTCATGCTCGACTCCATGCAGGTCAATGGGCGCACCTATTATGATGTGTTCCAGTTGGATAACCAGAGTTATGGTGAATATGGTGTGCTGCATGAAGGCATCCAAGTCCTATATTACAATTATGAAAACGGCATCATCGGTGTCGAAATGTCGAACGGAGAAAAATTCATGCGCTATGAAGAATAAGGTCTTGTATTTCACGATGTTGTTGCTTTTGTTTGCATCTTGCACAAAGCAGGAACAGCATTTCATCATTGAAGATTTGAAAGAATGGTTTGTCGACAATGGCAATCGTGACTTCGAGGTCTGCGACGAAAACGGCATCCATCAGACGTTTCATTTTCATGATGTTGAGAAAAGTTTTGTCACGGGTTTTTATGGTTTGACGTTTTTCGAAAAGGAATATCCGCAGAATGAGGAAAATTGCCAAAATGGAAATGGCTTTTTTGAAGACAGCAATTGCCGTTTGCATTTTACAGCCTACAGCGAAGCCACGCATGTGTTCTTCGAGTTTTACGGTGCGCAATTCGTTTTCAATTATAACGACAGTGGCGACATAGAGTCGGAAGATGGCTTGAAATGCAGTGATGGCTATGACTATCCGTTGTATGGCTACACTATCGAGAGGCTTGACAGCTACGAAGTTGACGGCAAAACCTACCGCGATGTGATTCACATCAAGGTCGTTGACCCTGATTGCCTCATCCGCCCGACATTCCCGACGGAAATCTATTACGCAAAGCACTACGGACCAATCTGTTACCAACTGGCACGCCAGCATTGGCTGCATCGTGTGGCGGAATAAAAACAGCAAGATAGATCAATTTTCGATGCGAAAATCCGTAAATAAACAAATAACTAAATCAATTTGATCATGAAAAAGTTACTGCTTTCTTTATGCCTGATGGCGATTTTGCTTTCGGCAAACGCACAAAATGAAAAATCAGAGGCTTACAAACTCTACCGTTCCAAAGGCTTTAACATTGAAGCCACGGCTTCGACGGGCATGTTTGACGTGCCCATGTTGGTGGCTCATCAAATGCCGTACCTGCTCGCCATTGGTCCGACTGCCAATTACCGCTTTAATAGGTATGTATGCGCAGGTCTTGGCGCAGAGTTTCAGATGGCTCGTGGCGGACACACTGATTCTCCGGAGTTTGATAAGTTTATGATGGGCGTGCCGGTCTTCGCCAATATCAAGGTGAACATGGGACGCGGGCATATCTCGCCATTTTTCGCTGCGCGTGCAGGCATGATTTTCGGTTTTAACGATGTCTATAAGAATGGCTACGGTTATCGTTTCCATGGCTTATACACCGATTTAGGCTTTGGATTGTCTATCAAGTATTCAAATGTTAGCATTGGAATGACATGTTCCGACATGCGGAAAACTTATCAGTGCACTGGCGTTCAATACTATGGCGACGAGGTTGAAACCGTTCCAAATTTGAACTTTTATATCCGTTATTCCTATTCTTTCGGATTGTAAGCGAAAATTATGTCAAAAATGATAGAGGCGCACAACTGTACGCCTCTATGTTTATGTTTTCATTTGATTTGCAGGCAAAATCACTGATGGGCAGCCTTTAGCAAATCATTGACGGTCTTGACGGGGTTGAAGGTCTCAATCGGCACTTCGACGAAGACCGTAATCCAGTCGGCCATGGCGCCGTTCCACAAGCCAGGCAGTTCCAAAGCTTTCAGTTCGCGCCCGTCCTTCGATTTGTTGGAAATGAAGCAGGTGCTTGGGTCGACGTATTCGGTCAGGTTGAAGGCTTCGCCCTTGTAGTTCCAGCAACCGCAAATCAGGTCGACGGGGTTGAAGTGCGTTGATGACTTGAAGATGGTTTCCTGCTTTTCGTCGTTGTGGTTAATCTGCGATGATTCAACGATTTGCAGTGATATTTCATCGTCCATATTCTTGATCCAGAATGGGCCGCCGCCGGGTTCGCCTTCGTTTTTTACCATGCCGCACACGCGCATCGGGCGGTTGAAACGGTCGTAAAGGAAATCGATTTTTTCTATGTTGTTGTAGGCGTTGACGAAATCGGGAACGTCAATCAGCAGTTCGTTTTTGGCAAACTGAATCATCTCATCCAATTCGCTATCTTCAACAAGACCTTCGTCTAACATTTCGAGGTATTCGAAAGTCTGCTGTTGCAGTTTCAGCAGATGACCGGCCAGTATCTTTTTATATAAGTAGGTGGTTGCGGATTGCTTTTCGGGCACTATGTTATCGATATTCTTAATGAAGACGATTTCTTCCTTGAGGTCGTTGAGGTTCTCAATCAGTGCACCGTGGCCGCCCGGACGGAACAAAATGCTGCCGTCTGCATTGCGGAACAGGTTGCCTTCAGCATCAATGGCGACGGTGTCGGTCGAAGGTTTCTGATTCGACAGGCTGATGACGTATTTCACGCCGTATTGCTGTTCGTATTGTGCTTGCAGAGCATTCAAGGTTTCGCGGAAAAACGTTTCGTGTTCGGGCGAGACCGTGAAATGCAAATGAGCCGTGCCATCCGTGTTTTGGGCATAACGCGCGGCCTCAACCAAATGTTCTTCCAAGGCGAGGCGGTTGAAACCGTCGTAATGGTGGAATTTCAGCAAGGCTTTGGGCAGTTTGCCGTAGGAGAGGCCTTTCTCCAATAATAAGGTCTCGGCAATTTCGGCATGACGCTTGGCATCCATCATCTGGTCGATGTTGAGACCGTAATTCTTGATGACGGCTTGGTTCAGGTCGTCAAAAAAAGCGAAATCGTGAATCTTCTGGAAAAACTCGGTAGGGAAGGTCTGCTCGCAAGGATTCTCAATGTATGAGAACATGGCCTTGAACATGCGTGTGGCAGCGCCCGAAGCAGGTACAAACTTCGTGAAATGATAGTATTCCTTATCGCTTTCAAAAGCCTCTATGCTGGCCTTGATTTCGGTTTCATTCATCTTCACAATGCCGTTTCCTATGGTTGCAGGGGCTACGAGATGCACAAAAGCAGTGCCTTTTTTCAGTCTGTTGACTTGGTTTTCCACCTGATTTTCGGTGATGTTTCTTCCAATAAGTTGAGTTTTATCGTTTTCCGTAAACATAATATCAAATTTTAAACGGCTCAAAAATAGTAAATTAAGCGATACGATGAACTTTTTTCTGAAAATAATTGAAAAAATGCTTGCGGTGAAAGAAAAAAGCTGTACTTTTGCAACCGATTTAAAGCCCAGGTGGTGAAATTGGTAGACACGCTACTTTGAGGGGGTAGTGCCGATTACGGCATGCAAGTTCGACTCTTGTCCTGGGCACCCAAACCAAAGCCCCGATGGCGGAATTGGTAGACGCGTACGTTTCAGGTGCGTATATCGAGAGGTGTGCAGGTTCGACTCCTGTTCGGGGCACAGAAAACATAACAACCCTAATTGATTTTCAGTCAGTTAGGGTTTTTTGATTTATGGAATCCCCTACAAAAGTCCCTGCTTTTGGTTTTGCAATAATATGCTTTTTGCCACGTGTCAATGCAAGGGATGCGTAAGCCTGTTTGCAGTTTTTCAGGCGGGGTAAAACTATGATTCCCCTAATGTTTGCAGATGAGAATAATTTCACTAATTTTGCACGCTTGAAAAACACCTTCAGGAATTGCTAATATCATTCAAATGAAACACAGACTACTGCTACTTGTGCTATTCGTGGCTGGACTCGCGACAGCCTGCAACCATCAGGAAAACAAACAGGACGAACAACAACAAAACCTCGAGATCATGGAAAACGACGAATGTCTCATTTGCGGTGCTCCATTGGAATATCTATCACAGGATGTGACAATGAAATGCGCCATCTGCCACAAAGAAGAACTCAGCAAGACTCGCTGCACAAAAGGTCATTATGTCTGTAACGAGTGCCACTCGTCAGGACTTGATTCCATTATGGATGTCTGTCTCTCAGAATCCTCACGCAACCCCATCACCATCCTTGAGCGACTGATGTCCATGTCGTTTTGCCACATGCACGGCCCTGAGCATCATGTCCTTGTTGGAGCATCACTGCTTACAGCCTACAAGAACGCTGGCGGTGACATCAATCTTGAAGATGCTCTTGTTGAGATGATTAACCGCGGCAAGAAAGTGCCTGGTGCCGCTTGTGGCTATTGGGGTGCCTGCGGTGCCTCCGTCAGCACGGGCATGTTCTTTTCCATCGTCACCGATAATAATCCTTTTGCAACCGATGCATGGCATCTCTCAAACCAGATGACATCAGCGGCGCTCTCACAGGTTGCGGAATACGGTGGCCCCCGTTGCTGCAAGCGTGATTCCTACCTGTCCATCCTTGCAGCCATCGATTTCGTAAAGGAAAATCTTGGGGTTGAAATGGAGAAATCCAAGATCGTCTGTTCCCGTTCTCAGAAAAACAACCAATGTATAGGTGCTAAATGTCCTTTCTCACCAGTAAACAACTAAGGTAAGGATGAAACTTATAAGGCTCAATTTGTGAAATGAACAACCAATTTAAACAACAAGAAAAATGAGAAAGAAAAGATTATTACTTGCGATGGCATTTGTAATGCCTTTCGCGTTTTCGGCCAATGCACAAGTCTGTTGTGGCAATAAATGCTCACACAGCTGCACTCAGAAAGCATCTAACGACGGCGTCGTAACAATCGGCGTCATTCCCGCCACGGAAGAGGAATTTAATGCGCTCCAAGCTCGACTCGGCACCACGCCTGAAGGCTGCATCGCCTTGCAACTTGTAGCCATGCAGATGTATCAGGACAATCCAAAAGTCGGTGCTGTTTGCTTGAAAAAGAACAACACTGACACCAATTATTCATCTGTCGAGAGCCGTCTCAAGGAATTGTTCCGCGAAAACGATTCATACGCGCGTATGCATTTGGTTGCCACCTTCTTCAATGGCGCTACGGTTGAAAACGGCTTCAATCCTGTTTCCCCGTATGCCATTACTGTACGCAAGACACCCAATAAGCCGGACGAAAAATCACAGCTGCTGAAAGGCTATGTCAAATACTATCAGGTGTATAGCGAAGGCTATGACACGCATTGGAGAGACGTTTCGGTGGTGCAACAGAAAGGCGATGCCTATTACAAGATTTCAAACTGCCCATCAATCCTCACACAATGCAAGGAAGTGGATTGGGAAGCCGAACAAGATTACAGAGGCTTGAAAACCACCAAGGACTAATCAAGTTGAAATCAAGGAGCCGAGTGCAATTGATTAGTTAAATTCAGGAAAAAGAGGTTGACTCCCGCTGTGTGAGTCAACCTCTTTACTTTTGTGCCCCTAATTTTTGCGATGGGTTGCGAGTTGCATTATTACTTGGCCTTTTTGTACTTAATGCACGATGCCATATCTGTTCCATCATCTTCAACATAATGAATATAGCTGTAAAGGGTACTGTTGTCGGGCGAATACATCCACAAGACGGAGCTTTCGCCTGATTCGGTCACAATGGAGATGTTGCCGTTTTCGAGAAGCGTGTAATTGCCGTAAAGTCTCAATCCTCCGCCAATCCAAAGTTTCATCATGCCTTCATTCATGACGAACTTCACGATGTCGGAAAAAGCCATCTCACGCTCGATGAGTTTTGCAATATCTTCCTTAGCAAGGTTGGCGATGTCACCGTACTTGAATACGGCCAATCCTACCGATTCCCAGGTTCCGCTGTAGTTTTCCTTCATGCTTTGTGGAGAAGAATTGCCCCAAAGGCGTTCTTCGTATGCTTTCAGTTCGCTTTCGCTCATGTCGTCGAGGCTGACGATGCCTTCAATTCCGTCGAGGTCACCAAAGTCGGTGGTTTCATAACCGTCGGCTTGCGATTCGCCACTTGCAGCGATGTCGGAAAGGGTCTCGCCGGCATTTGATGAACTGATGTCGAAATTCTCTGCTTCAGAGCTTTCGTCTTCCGTACTTGTTTCTTCGTCTCTCAGAATATTGGGGAGATACCTTTCTCCGTCACCACCACCATGATTGCCTTTGATGATGCCGTATACACCTATTCCTATTATGGCAATCACAATAGGCAAGACCAGTCCGAGTATTCCGCCAAGGCTTTTTTTGCCTTTGGGCTTATCTTTGCTTTTGCTTTGATTGTCTGACATTTCGTCTTCATGGCGATTGGATGATGCACTTGGTACAGGTGCTCCACATTCGGTGCAGAAATTGTCGCCTTCGTTCAGCTTGGCACCGCATTTTTCACAGTAACTCATTTGTCTTGGATTTTACATTTTTTTGAAACATGAACTTTGATATAGTCTTTGACAAAATCGAAGTCCTCGGCTTCGGCATAGACCTGGTTGTAGTTCAATGTCGAATTGACCTTAATGACACCTCTTTTAGCGAAGATTTCGATGCTCTTGACCTTGTCCCATTGGGAATGCATTGACTGCTTTGTCCCCGCAAG
>JAZQPN010000372.1:0-3400 GCA_045628585.1 Bacteroidales bacterium
TGCACAACTAAAAGAGGAATTCAAGGACAAAATTGAGGTTTATTGTGCTTTGGAAGCCGATTATATTACCAACACATCGGAGACTTTTTCGGTGACACAGGAAAAGCATCATCTTGATTATCTGATTGGTGGCGTTCATCTCGTGGGCCAATCCGCAAATCCTGATGAGTTGTGGTTTATCGATGGCCCGAAATGGGAAATCTACGATGAAGGCTTGCAGAAATTCTTTGATGGCGACATTCGCCGTGGCGTGCGCTGTTTCTTTGAGCAGACGAATGAAATGATTGAAAACGAGCATTTTGACGTTATCGCTCACTTCGACAAAATCAAGATGCACAACCGCGACCGCTATTTCCATGAAGATGAAACATGGTACCGCAAACTGGCAATGGAAACCTTGGACTTGATTCGTGAAAAAGGTCTCGTGATGGAAATCAACACGCGCGGCATTTACAAGAAACGTTACAACGGTTTTTATCCTTCGCCCTGGCTGATGAAAGAGGCTTGCGCTATGGGCGTTCCAGCCATCATTTCAGCCGATGCACATCATTTCAGTGAGATTTCATTGGAATTTGAAGCTGCTGAGCAAGCCTTGAAACAGGCTGGCTATCGCAGCGTTGTTCGATTTAAGGATGGAAGATGGTTGGAAAAGGAAATTTTGTGAAACAAATGATTCAAAACCACTTGTTTTAATGAAATTATTTATTTTTGCAGAAAATAATTGGTTATGGCTGTTTTGACAATGTTTTATGGAATTATTATTTCCATGTATTATTATGACAATCGCCAGCATCATTTTCCTCATATCCATGTCAAGTGTCAGGATAAGGAAGCGGTGATTAGAATTCCTGATGGTGAAATAATAGAAGGAGATCTTCCTGTTGGGAAGAACAAACTTTTGCAAGCATGGATGGAGATTCATAAAGAAGAGCTTATGGCTGACTGGGAATTAGCATCTAATGGTACCAATATTTTCCAAATTGACCCTTTAAAATAACAAGTGATGAATCCTCGTGTAAAATCAGTGAAACCAGAAAACAACTACACTTTGCTATTGGAGTTTTCTAATGGTGAAGTAAAGCGTTTTGATGTTTCGCCTTATATAGGAAAAGGTGTTTTTGCGCCTCTTTCCGATGAATCGTTTTTTCGGCGGGTAAGGGTGTTTTTAGGAAGCATACAATGGCCTAATGGGGCTGACCTTTGTCCTGATACATTGTATTTGGATTCTTTAAGTATTTAGTTGCTTGAAAAACTATGGATGTTGCATAAGGAAAAATACAGTATAATTGAAGAAGAAACAAAGTAATAAATTGTAAATCATCATTATATAATTAAATATAGCGAAAGAAAAACAGATAAAAGAAACATAATCATTTAGAATAGCATTTCAAAAACGAAATCTTGGTCATCAATTTCCACAAAGTCTCTTCGGAGGCACCTTATCAAGAAGCCGTTATGAAACGCCATTTTTTTGGCGTGGAATAACTTGTTGATAAGGTGGGCGTGGAAACCCGATGACCAGCAGGTTAAACTAATTCCACGCTTTTTTATGCACATTGGGCAACATATCAAGGAGGTAATGCGGCAACAGGGCGTAACTGCAACGCAGTTGGCCAAAGACATTTGTTGTGCCCGTCCGCATATCCATAGGATTTTCCGTAAAGATAACATCGATGTCGCCTTGCTTGAAAGGATTTCCAGAGCGTTGAATTATGATTTTTTTCGCGACCTTTCGGATGAATTCAATAGGAAAGTGTAACCAATGTGGTTACTGTAACTGAATTGGTTACTAAGAAAATAGCTGTGAAATACTGGAAGAAAGTATTTTTGAGGCCTAATCCATTAATTAACTAAAACTGCGGGCGACAGGATAAAGACAGCCACATAGAAACATGAAGAAAATGTTACGTTTAACGATTATGGCGGCATTAATGATTTTGATATGTCTGCCTTCATGCAACAAGCCTGAACAACAGATTGTAGGCAAATGGAAAATCACTTACACTAAAGTGGATGGATACAACGATGGTGATGCGAAGGGTGAAACATGGACATTCAAAGAGAATGGAAAGTTCAATGGCTATATCAGTTTAGGTAAAAAAGATGATATGTATTTCGATTGCAATTGGTCTATTGATGGGAATGAATTGGTGCTTAAAGGTGGTGATTTAGAAGTCAGTGGATCCGGTTGGAGCGAAGAACTTGTCCTCACTTTGGACATTGAGCAATTGGACAAAAACAATCTTGTCGTATCAGGTAAAATGAAAGACACATACTATGAGGATGGAGAATACGACACTGCTAGTTGTAATGTCGCTTATGAGTTAGAAGCGAAATAACACACTTATACAGACATTCAAAAAATCCTCCAGTTGGTTAATTCCAGCGGGAGGTTTTTTGTTTGTTTCTTGAAAAATATGCAAATTCGTTTCAGAAAAGTACCGAAAAATATGCAATATTTTTGCAGATTTTTCTAATTTTGCAGTCTCTCAATACTTTAAGAAGATGCTGAAAAGAAAGATGACAGACCGCCTTTTGGAGTGGATGCCTGACAAATCAATGTACGAGTACTGGGGCAAGAATGCTGGAAAGACCGACAAAAACCCATTGCTGCTTTTCGAACATTCGGAGAAACCCTCGAAGAGTTTTCATTGGGGGATAGAATTTGAAGGGAAAATCGTTGGCGAGGTTTGGATTTATCTCATCGAAAATGAAAGAATGGCAAAACTCGCCTATAGGGTTGCACCATTTTGTCAGGGGAAAGGCATTGCAACCGAAGCCGTTAGGTCTGCCGTTGATTTCTGTTTCAAGAATACGGAACTGAAACGCATTTGGACGGATGTAGATGTAAGGAACATTGCTTCGATAAAAGTGTTGGAAAAGTCTGGTTTTCAAAGGGAAGGACTTATCCGTCAGGGTAAGATGGTCAGCACTTGGTGTGATTATTATGTTTACGGGAAGCTGTATTCTGATATTGGTTAAGGCTTTCATGGGATTTAATCGAAAGAAAAGGGTGCTGCTGAAATTTGATATTGATGCAGCACCCTTTTCGTAAAATTATTATTTTTGCATAATTATTTTTGCATAAAAAGAGAGGTTTTTTTGCATCATGCAGAACTTTAATTATCACACACACAGCATTTTCAGCGATGGCAAGTCTCAGCCTCGCGAAATCGTTGAAGAGGCTATCCGCCAGGGATTTAGTGCCATTGGTTTTTCTGAACATAGTCCTTTGCCTTTCGATAATACCTTTTCGGTGAAGGATTATGACATGCCAAAATATGTTGCTGAAATTGCACAACTAAAAGAGGAATTCAAGGACAAAATTGAGGTTTATTGTGCTTTGGAAGCCGATTATATTACCAACACATCGGAGACTTTTTCGGTGACACAGGAAAAG
>JAZQPN010000373.1:0-21809 GCA_045628585.1 Bacteroidales bacterium
GCTTCCTTTTCAAACAATTCAATTGAAAATCTGTAAGTTCCAGTGCGGCGCTGCGCTTCGGGCAACAAGCCAAAAGTAAATATTTCTGGACGTATCATAAAGCATCAATTTCCTGCAAAAATAGAAGAAATCCACAATGCAACAAAACAAGTACAGAAGTTTCAACGTATTTTTTTAATTTTGCACAAATTCTAACAAACTTTATATGAAAAATAACGATATTTCGATTGAAAACAAGATAAAGCAACGCGGCCGTACATGGGAGATCGGCGATTGTTACATTGACAGACAAAGCCTGATGAAAGAAGGCGAAGGCGACATTATCGTGACCCGCAAACACAAAGGTGGAAAAATCACCGTGGCTTGCTTCCTGATTGACAGATGGTGTACTGGTGTGAAAGACACTTTTTTCGAAGCCATGCTTGATTCATACGAGTATGAAAAATTCCTACAAAAAATCTCAGAAGTGGGCATCGAAAAAGCCGATTACATTGAAGCACATAATTGGATTTTCGGCGCTGTAGAATATGCTTCCGAAGCTGGCATTAAACCTCACAAGAACTTCGCCGTCACAAAATTTCTTTTGGAAGATGATGAAGATGAGCGCATTCCAATCATAGAATACGAATTTGGAGATAACGGGAAATATCACCTTGTTTGCCAGACCCAACAAGAAGCCAACAAATATCTGCCCGCCTTGGAACGCAACATCGGAAAAGGAAATTTCCTATTCACTATTGGCATTGACGATTACGAAACTTTAGACACTGACAGTGACGAATTTGATGAGGCATTTGCAAAGTTCATGAAAAATCCAACGTCAAGGACAGAGTATACCTACCAACACCCGCAATATCCTGAAAATCTGCCGGTTCAAACAGCCGGACTGATGGATTTCCTATCCATGGAAAAGTGTCCTTCAAAAGATGAAATCGACAGGATTTTAAGCAATGACCATGATGTGTTGCGTGAGGATCTGCAAAATGTAATTCTTTGTGAATTAGGAAAATATCACAATAGCGATGACGATTTGGAATGGTCTCCCATAATTGCGCACGCCATATTGCTGCTCGGTGAATGTGGAAACGAGAATTCCTTAGAAGTGGTTTTAGAAGTTTTAAGGCAAGATTCAATATTCAATGATTTTGTCTTTGCTGACTATGGAGATGATATTTTTATTCCAGTTTTAAAAAAACTCGCTCATAATCAATTATCCGTTTTGCTTGATTTCATGAAAGAGTCCGGATTATTCTACATTAACAAGTCTTTCGTTTCGACAAGTGTTGCAGAGTCTTTTTTATGTCATCCTGAGAAACGTGAAGAAGTCATGGATTGGTACCGTAATCTACTTCAGTTCTATCTTGAAAAAGTCACCAAATCATACGACTACTGCGACCCCTCACTTTTAGGACTGTTTTTGTGCGACATACTTGATATTCATGGCAAAGATTTAATTCCATTAGTTCAAAAAGTTTATGAAACCGAAGAAGTGGATTTATACTGCTGTGGTGATTTCAATGAGTTCTGCAGACAAATGGAAATAGAATCCGCTCCTCTTCCTTCCGAAGCAACTGATATTTACGAAGATTTCAAGAAATTTCACGAGACCTACGATTAAAGCCAATGGTAATATTTCGGCTGATAGCCCGTCCATTTTCCCGTCAGACATTCGGGATGGAAGAAATAGATGAAATCGGCAAGTAGAATGTCGGGCTCAATCTGTGAGTTTTCAAAATAACCCACCTTGCGGATGTCGCACACAATGACTTTATGGTTTTTGCACGCATCGAAAAGCGGATAAATCGGGTTTTCACGTTCCAAGCCATTGTAAGTCATTGAAGCGGATGAAGAATTTGCAATGCGCCAAAAATCAGCATGTTGCGCTTTGGCAAGAATCGCTTCAGGGTCTAAAGGAAAACTTGCTGGCGAATCGTTGTCTTTCCAAATGTAGTCGGCACCAGCATCGGCAAAGAGTTTTGCAATGTAACTCTTGCCTCCCGCGATGTACCATTGTCCGTTGAAAGCCACATCGGAAAATACTGAAGGACGTTGCGACACTTTGGAACAACTGACTTTCAACGCATTGTAATTCATCTCAATCGTATCGAACCAAGCATCGGCCTCATGCTGGCATCCCGACAGCAGACCTATGACACGAATCCACTCGGCACGGCCTAAAGGCGTGTTTTCCAGATAATCGGCAAAAGGGAAAAGAACCGCATCACTGATTTTCAGGTTATTCTGATTACCATCAAAATAGGGCGAATAAAGGATGATGTCGGGTTGCAACTGAATCAGTTTTTCGCAATCGATGGCGGCCTCCGTGCCAAGGTCACACATTTCACCCGAAGCCAACATGGATTGCATGATGGAATCATGCACATAACGACCCTCTAAAATGCCTTTCACGCGCCCGATTTCACCCAAACGCATGAAAACCGACCATTGCGTTGCTGAAAACGAAACGACAGATTGAACGGGAATTTTTACGGGTATTATTTCCGCCGGCAGAGACGATGGGCACATCGTCTCTACACCAGCGGAATCGTTCACCAACGCAAATCGTCCCAAATATTCCGTTGAATCCCAGGGATTTCGAATTTCCACCAGATGGCCGTATGGCATTTCGTAAACCGCCACATTGCGTGCATGACGCATCAGGTTTTCGCCCAAATCCTGTGCCGATGATTCCTGCGGTTTCTGCGGCGAAGCGCAAGAAACCAGCAGGACGGTCAGCATATTATATAGGATAGTTTTCAGTTTCATTTTTCAGCGGCAATTTCTCTCAGACAAGTTTCACAAAGGCAGTCGTTGAACTGCATTTTCAATTTGGCCTTTGCCACATCCGACAAATGGATTTTCGCGCACCAGCAATCGGCAGCATGGACACATTCAAAGGTTTTGCCACAACGGGGACAGGATTTTTTCATGACTGAAGTATTTGACTATTTGGACAGCGAGGCTACGAGGCTTCGGGAGCACGAGACCTCGTGAGCCCGAGACCTCGTGACCTCGCATTCTTTAATTAAACACAATTGCACTTGGAATAATGCCAGCCTGGAACGAACCCTTGCCCACGCCATCGGAAGTATAGCGGTAAACCGTTCCATTGCTGATGTAATCGCCCGCATCGGTCACATAAATGTCGCCATTCTGCGGATCTATGGACATATTATAAAAGTTGCGGTTTTCCGCGACAATGAATTCCTTATCAAGAGAGGACGCATCATCGATGGCCATCCTGCACACGTTTTTATCGATGAAATAGAGTTGCGTTCCGCTCTTGTCGATGCAAAGATGGCTTGGATAGCCACCAACGAAAGGATAGGTTTTCTCTACCTGTTTTAGCATTGGGTTAATCTTGCAGAGGAAGAAAGCGGAATCTTCCCAACCATTGTCGCAAAGCACCCAGACCATGCCATCCTTATCGACCACCATGCTATTGGGTTCCTTCTCAACCTCAATTTCGGATACCACAACATCGTTTTGAATGTCAATTACTTGCACCGTACTATTGGAAGTGTCAGGCTGATAGTAATTCGACCAATTTGTTGCCCACAATTCATTGCCGACTTGCAGCAAGTTTTCGGTAGGATTACCCGTCTCTACGAAACCACAGTGGGTCATATCCTGAGGATTGACAATCCACACCCCTGTTCCAATCATATCGCTGACGTATGCCTTATTGGGAGCCACGATGCGCATTTCGCGTGGCGAATAGAACTCGTCCACCTTAGCTTCATATTTCATGGTGTTGGCATCCACCTTATAGATATAATTGCTATTGTTGACCACAATGAATAGTTTATCGCCAAGTAAGGTCAAACTCTGAGCGACATCGCCAATCGGAGAGCCATTGACGCGATAGAAAAGGTTGTTTGTGACCGTATCCGTTTCCGGATTATAGAATGTCAACGAAGAGTTGGCAAAAGTGTAGGTCCCTTCGTTCAGCACAAACACACCCTTCCCAACTGTTGTATCTTCAGTAATGACAGGGTCTTCTTGATGGCAAGAGGCCAATCCAAAGGCAATCAATGCCAATAAAGCAAAATTTATTTTCTTCATTTTCAATATTATTATTACTGTTTCATTATTCTTTCAACATACACTTTATCGTGATTTGCAACTCGGACAAAGTAAATGCCTTCATCCCAATTGCCCAAATCGATGATGGCCTTTTCTGCATCAAGCACAAAGGCATTGACTTTTTGCCCCAAAAGGTCATAGATTTCACATAAGGAACCAACTCCCGAACATACAGTCAACGAGCCGGAAGTTGGATTAGGATAAACGGAAAGGGCATCATGGCCGATTTCATTCAAACCGTTATGGTGCGCCAAATCGTGAATAACCCCTACAGCGTCCAAATCGAAGCCACTCGATGCAAAAGGTGTTGGCCACGGATCGTTGACAGGATTGCCTCCCGAATCGTATGTAGCATATTCGGAATCGATATTGCCCACCACATCAATCAAGCGCACATAGGCAATATTGTTTTTGTCGAGAAGCGCATCATCCTCTATGTCATCAATATCGAAAGGCGTACCATAGAACGCCTCGTATTTTCCCGCAAAATTATGGATAAGACTTGCGTCCATTGTTGCAAAACTGCCGCATTGGGTATCAGCAGGCACTTTCGAGACGGCAGGAAAACGGAAGAAATGCTCACCATCAGAACTCACCTCGACAAATGCCAGTTCCAAAAACACATGAGGCGTGCTATGAAATCCATTCTCGAACACAGCAAAGTCAGGGCCAGCTTCATTGACAATGTTGGAAGAAAAAGTCAGGGTGGCCACGCCTCCATCACCCAAACTGACCACCATATTGTCGGCTTTTCCGATGCCGTCAGCATCCGCACCATACGAAGCAAAACCTAAACCTTCATTGCCGATTTGCTGCAATCCGCGTTCAACGGTGCATCCCGTAGCCCAAGCCACGAAAGCCGACGAATCGGCATGCATGGCAGTGCTGCCAGGCAAACCCGCCTCTGGCGCAAACTGCGCCATCAACGAAAGCGGCAGCACTGTCATCAAAAAAAAGAAACTTTTTCTCATTTTACGACTAATTTCAAAGTCTTTGTAGCATTGGCATCCCTTACTGCTACGTAATACACACCGCTGCCTAGGCGCGATGTCTCGATACGGACATTGGTTTCACCAATTGCATTGATGCTTTGAACATTCACCAAACGGCCTTGCATATCGAAAACCGAAATGGCAGTTTCGCCAACACCATCAAAGTTCACCCATGCTTCACCGACGGCTGGGTTAGGATAAACCGAAACGGTAAGGCTTTCACCCTCTTCGATGCCAGTAGTGTTGGAGACGGGTTCAACAGGCTGTTCCCATACGTATGTCCATTGTGCGATTTCGGTAGCACACGATTCATCACCCCATTTGACATAATCTCCATCGGCAACGGTTTGTTCATCAAAGCCATACCATGCCATAGATCCATTCACATTAAGCAGCCAATACATACCTGCCAACGACAGGCTGATGTCACCATAATTATAGGTCAAATCAGTGATCATAGTGCCTGCCGCCTCGTAGCCAAAACGCGAATCCGATGCTGCAATGGCATCCATGACTTCTTTCACGACAACCATCTCGCCATCAAAACGATAGCCCCAGGCCAAAGCCATATTGGGATTGTTCCAATTAACGATAAAGACGACCTGATGCTGACCTTCGCCAACCCAGAAAAGGATCTCCGAAGGATCAATCGCGGCATCTTCGCCCAGCGGATAAACGGCTGCGACTTCCTTTTCCCAGACATAAATATAGTTTTCAGGATCGATCATGGTGCCGCAATAGGTGTCGCCCCATTTCACATAATCGCCGTCAACAAGCGTCTGAACATCAAAAGTATTCCATGACGGCTCTCCATTGACCAGATACGAAACCCACATCGGCTCCGTAAGGCTCAAGTCAAGCACACCGTCATTGAAAAAGATGTCATTGAGCCAACTGCCATTGGGGCTGTCATAGCTGAAACGGTAGTCAACTGCTGCGATTCCGTCCATGACATCCTTAATAGTCACTGTTTCTTCTTCGAAGCGATAGCCCCATGCCAAAGCCGTGTCGGGCTCGGCCCAGTTGACGATAAAAACGGCTTCATTGGCACCTTCACCAATCCAGTAACGCACCTGTGAAGCATCAATAGAAGCATCTTGCTGGGCAAAAACGCTTCCTGCAAAAGAAAACACAAATCCCAAAAGGGCGCAAAGAGTAAAGTTTTTAAAACGCATAATACTTTAAGTTTTAAAGGGTTAATAATAAGTTAATGAACCGAAATAAAACTTCAAGGAAATGATTTGGAACACCTATTTAAGAAGGTGATGACCAGCTCTTGTCCCGAAAGCTTTGTTGTCGCGACATGAGGCAGGTCTTCTGACTTACTCCTTTCGGTCTGCCGCCTTCCCATCGTTGACGGAGTGTCGTTTGACAGTGGCAGAATGACAGACTTTTGCAAGAGCTTACAGCAGCGGGAACTGTACGGGATTCTCACCCGATTCCCTATTGAGCCTTTCGGCACCGCATATCGAATGCAAAAGTAGAGATTTTTTTGAATGAAAAAAAAGAAAAGTGAGAAAAATACTTTCCAACTTATCCCAGCCACACATTGATAAACGCCGTAATGAACCCCATAACGAAACCAAGCACCGCACCCAGCAAGACAATAGTTCGCAGTTCCTTCCTGATGATGTCCATCAGCATTTCCTCAACCTCGGCAATGTCCATCTCATTGATTTTATTCTCCACTATCTTTGGCATATTGATATTGTCCAAAATTTTCGGCAGAAAATCCACGACACCTTTCTTATAAGCATTGACAATCTGCGATTTGATGTTTTGGATGCCTTCCTGATTATCGCTGAAAATCTTCGACATCTCCATTCCCATCAACTGGTCTATTCCACCATCAACCACCTGACTAACAATGGTTTCCGTATTATTTTCCAAGACATTATGGATGGTATTGCCGAGTACGCTTTTCAGTCCATCAAAAATCATATCGCCAACGCCCAATCTGGCAATAGGGCCAAGCAACGGCCTGCTTTTCATCTTTTCCGAAACGTTTTTGACGATATTGTCAGCAATCTGCTGACTGAAAGTGGAATCTGAAAGTTTCTCCTTGATGACCGTGCCGATAGTTGCTTTGCCTTTGTTCATAAACTCATCCATCGTGGTTTGCGAGACCAAGCCATTCAGAAATTCATTCAGTGTTTCGGCATTGCTCATCTGCCTGACAATGAACCCATCCATGACACTTTCGATCCTGGCAACGATGTCGTCGGAGAGCAGAGTGCGCTGCATGGCATCGGTACTGAGCAAAGTGTTGGTGGTCTCGCCAATGGCTTTTGCAATTCGGTTCTTTTCCTTTGGAATAAGGCCTGGCGTAAAAGGCAGTTTCCACTTGCCGAAATATTTTGGATACAAAGGCCTGAAAATCATTTTGATGGCCAGATCGTTGGTAAACCATCCAATGATGGCACCCACAACAGGACTGACTATAAAGGTAGGATTGAACATATTAGTAACTCCTTAATATCTGGCGGCAAAAATACACACGAGGACTTAAAAAGGGAAAGATTATAGAAAAATATAGAAACGTTTTCTTAAAATCCGCACCGTTAATTCTTCAATTTTTCGTTTATCATCCCGCAACGGCAATCAGCTTGATTTCAAAAATCAGGGTCGAGTTGCCTGGAATGTCATCGGCATTACGGCTGCCATAGCCTTGTTCGGCAGGGATATAGACTATCCAGCGGTCGCCGACGTGCATGTTCATCAAGGCAATCTGAAAGCCATTGATGAGTTCATAAACGCGGAAAGTCTCCGGATAATCGCGCTCAAAGGCATCGTCAAACACATGACCATCAATCAGCGAGCCTTTGTAACGGCAAGTGACAATACTCTCGTATTTCACCTTGATTCTGCTACGCGCATCGCCCGACTCCAACACTTTGTATAACACGCCGTTAGCCAGTTCGTTGACACCTTCTTCTTTCCGCAAATCAGCCAAAAACTGTTCGTTCTTCTCTTTATATGCTTCCTTTTTGTTCATAGTTTAAATTTTTGAAAGCCAAGAGACTTGGTGAAGTCCCTTGGACACCCCGAATGTTTACAAAATATATTGTAAAATTTTATAAATCAGCAATTTCCTCTGCGGTGAGACCTGTATACTGTATAATCATTTCAACAGCCATACCATTTGATTTCATCAGACGAGCCATTTTGAACATGTCTTCAAGGTGTTGTTCTTGACGGCCCTTCGCCTCGCCTTCGACCAAACCCTCCGCTTTTCCTTCTGCCCTACCTTCCGCTCTTCCTTCGGCTCTTCCTTCGGCTCTTCCTTCGGCCCGACCTTCTTTCATAGCCGTGCTTATCACATCATTTTGAATCATTACAGCATTAATGTGTTCATCGTAAGCCAATTTTTCGCTGCGCGTCATCGACATGTATTCCAGCTTACGCTTTGCCTCCTGCAAGCCTGGAGCTGTTGTATTCTCAGCAATTTCACCATCCTTGAGATATTTTATCCATTCCTCCAAATGCGTTTCAGCCAGTTTATTGAACGCATTAACACGAATCAGATAATATTCGGGGAACACTTCTTCCGGTGCTTTCATGTGAATGGCATCTTTCTCTTTGGCCGTTATCTGCAAAGTGTCATTTTTGGTCAGTCCCTTAAATACAGTCTGACCATGATAAACGTAATCTTCACCCTTGCCTAGGTCAAAATAAAGTATGCTGATGGAATAGACTTTTTTTACCTGGTCATACTTACTTCCAAGCTGAATATGCTCAGTGATTGTCTTTGCCACGCCATAAAGAATACGTTCCAGATAATAAAGCTCGCGTGTCAGTTGAATTTCAACAAGGATGATTTCATCCTTGCTGTTTTTCGCTTTTATGTCAACACGATTGAACTTATCGGAAGGATCATCCTGATTGCTTTCGCTTTCCAGAAGTTCGATGATATGCACCGGTTCGTCCAACAGCACCGTAACCAGACCTTCCAAAATGCAGAAGTTCGACTTATCGCGCAGAATTTTCTTTGCCGCCCAATCGAAACGTATATACTTGTCGTTTGCCATAATGAATTGTTTTGGCTGCAAATATAACAATAATTTGACATACACGTTAAAACGGCACATATTTTGCCCAACACGGACAGCAAAAAAGCCCCGGCGAAATGCCGAGGCTTTATTGTGGTTATCGTTAAGACAATAACGCTTTGCCGAGGTAAGATTACTGAATCTTTTCGACGATAGCCTTGAAAGCTTCCGGATTGTTCAGAGCCAGGTCGGCGAGAACCTTGCGGTTGATTTCGATGCCGCTCTTGTTGAGCTTGTCCATGAACACGCTGTAAGACATGCCATATTCACGGATGGCTGCATTGATACGGACAATCCACAGGCTGCGGAATTCACGTTTCTTGTTCTTTCTGTCGCGATAAGCGTAAGTTTGACCCTTTTCGTAAGAGTTCTTCGCCACAGTCCAGACATTCTTTCTTGTACCGAACTGACCTTTGGTCTTTTTCAGGATTTTCTTGCGTCTAGCTCTTGAAGCTACTGCATTGACTGATCTTGTCATTTTTCAATTTTTTTCGTCCAGCGCCTCGCCCTTTTCGAGAACTTTTCTGCTGAGACAAAGTTAAACATTTAATTAATTACAGCTGAAGCATTGCTTTTACGTTCTTTTCATCAACACTTTCAACGATAGCGGTGTGATCCAAGTTACGTTTTCTCTTCTGGCTCTTCTTGGTCAGAATGTGGCCATGATAAGCATGCTTTCTTTTCAGTTTACCGGAGCCCGTCAATTGGAAACGTTTCTTAGCGCCGGATTTTGACTTCATTTTAGGCATTTTACAAATATTTTAAATCGGTTAAAAATGAGTTATTTCTTTGTCGTTTTAGGAGCTATCATCATCAGCATGCGCTTTCCTTCAAGTTTCGGCATCGATTCGACCTTGCCGAATTCCTCGAGTGCCTGCGCAAACTTCAGCATCATGATTTCACCCTGCTCCTTGTAGACGATGGAACGTCCCTTGAAGAACACCTGGACTTTCACCTTTGCGCCCTCTTGCAGGAAACGCTTGGCATGGTTCAGTTTGAACTCGAAATCGTGATCATCGGTCTGACCCGTGAGATGGATTTCCTTCACCACGACCTTTGTGGCCTTGGCCTTGAGTTCCTTCTGCTTTTTCTTCTGGTCGAAAATGAACTTCTTATAGTCCATTGCCTTACAAACCGGAGGATTGGAGTCTGGAGAAATCTCGACTAAGTCAACGCCGAGTTCTTCGACAATCCTCAAAGCCTCTTTGATGGGATAGATGTTGGTTTCAACGCCCTCACCTACTAACCTGACCATCGGGGCCTTGATTTCTTCGTTCACCCGATGCTGATCTTCGTCCTTGCCTTTAGCTGGCTTCTGCGAAGGTTTTCCCTTTGGTGGAATCTGTGCTATGGTAGTAATCTCCTATAATTTAGTTATACTTTTTTTGTCAGTCTTCCGTTTTTTCGGTTTTCAGTTATCAGTTTTCAGTTTCAAAACTTTCAACTTTCCACTTCAAAACTTTCCGACTATCAACTTTTTATCTCTTATTTCTTTCGTCTTCAACTTGCTTGTTAATCATAGCTGCAAAGTCTTCGACGCTCATCGAGCCGAGATCGACCTGACCGTGACGGCGGACCGAAACCGAATTTTCAGTTTCTTCCTTTTCACCGACGATGACCATGTAAGGATATTTCTTCATTTCGGCATCGCGGATCTTACGACCGATCTTTTCGTTTCTCTCATCAATGAGGGCGCGAATATCGGACTTTTTCAGATACGATTGCAAATTTTGTGCAAAATTCATGTATTTTTCGCTCACAGGGAGGATTATCAGCTGATCTGGAGCCAGCCAAAGCGGAAATTCGCCTGCGCAATGCTCTAACAAAACAGCCACAAAACGCTCCATGGAACCGAATGGCGCTCTGTGAATCATGACCGGACGGTGCTTTTCGTTGTCGGAGCCGATGTAGGTCAAATCGAAACGTTCAGGCAGGTTGTAGTCGACCTGAATGGTACCCAACTGCCATTTACGTCCGATGGCATCCTTCACCATGAAGTCGAGCTTCGGGCCATAGAAAGCGGCTTCGCCGTATTCAACGTGGGCCGGCAGACCTTTTTCCTGACATGCTTCCTGGATAGCGGCTTCTGCTTTTGCCCAGTTTTCGTCAGTGCCTACGTATTTTTCATGGTTGTTAGGGTCACGGAGCGATATTTGAGCTTCAAAGTTCTTGAAATCAAGAGCCTTGAAGATGATTTCGATGATTTCCATCACGCGGATGAACTCGTCTTTCACCTGGTCGGGACGGCAGAAAATGTGTGCATCGTCCTGAGTGAATGAACGCACGCGGGTCAAGCCATGCAATTCACCGCTCTGTTCGTAACGGTACACGGTGCCGAATTCAGCGATACGGACAGGCATGTCCTTGTATGAACGCGGTTTCCACTTGAAGATTTGGCAGTGGTGAGGGCAGTTCATCGGCTTCAGCAAGTATTCTTCGCCTTCTTCAGGAGTGGTGATTGGGCGGAAACTGTCGGCGCCGTAGTGCTCCCAGTGACCTGATGTCACATAAAGCTGTTTGCCACCGATATGTGGAGTGATGACCTGTTCGTAACCGTAATCCTGCTGAATCTTAGTCAGATAATCCTGCAGACGCAGACGCAATGCAGTACCTTTTGGCAACCAAATCGGAAGGCCTTTGCCCACCAATTCGTTGAACATAAAGAGTTCCAACTCACGGCCCAGCTTACGGTGGTCGCGTTTCTTGGCTTCTTCAAGGAGTACGAGATATTCATCCAATTCCTTCTGCTTCGGGAAAGTGATACCGTAGACACGGGTCAACTGCTTGCGCTTTTCATCGCCACGCCAGTAAGCGCCTGCGAGTGATGTCAGTTTCACAGCCTTAATGAAACTCGTGTTCGGGATATGTGGTCCGCGGCAAAGGTCGGTGAAATCGCCATTCCTATAATAGGTGATGGTGCCGTCTTCCAATTCGGAAATCAGTTCCACCTTATATTCGTCGCCTTTGTCGGAGAAATGCTTCAAAGCCTCTTCCTTTGTAACATCAATGCGTTCAAAAGTCTGCTTTTGGCGTGCCAGTTCAAGCATCTTCTTTTCAATGTTGACGAGGTCGGCTTCAGTCAAAGTGATGTCGCCGGTATCGATGTCATAATAAAAACCGTTATCGATTGAAGGACCGATGCCGAATTTCACGCCTTTATATAATTGCTCGATGGCAGCAGCCATTAAGTGGGCTGATGAGTGCCACATGGCGGCTTTACCTTCAGGATCATCCCAAGTAAAGAGTTGGATTTCAGCATCTTCGTTGATGGCGCGGGTAGCATCCCATTTCTTACCATTCACGCTGGCTGCCAACACGTTGCGAGCCAAGCCTTCGCTAATGCTCTTAGCGATGTCCAATGGCGAAACGCCTGCTTCGTACTGTCTGACGCTCTTGTCAGGAAATGTTATATTAATCATAATAGGTATACCTGTTTTGAAAACGGCTGCAAAATTACAACTTTTTTCGATACGTAAACGTATTCAAGTCAGATTTTAAACTACATTTGCAGCATAAAATCACAACACTAATGAAACGGACATTTTTACTTCTTTTTCTGGGTTTGGCAGCCATTTCCATTCAGGCACAAAACAAAACCGACAACAAGCAATCAGTTCAAGCCTTCGCAAAAAGCAACTTACAACTGCAAGCAAATGAAATTCAGGCTATTGCAAACAACGCTTTTTCAATTTACAACATCGACAAACAAGGTTTCATCATAACCTCCAACAGCAAAAACCTGCCTCCAATCCTCGCCTATTCCGACAATTCCATATTTCCGAGCCTCGACGATGCACCCGAAAACATCAAGTGGTGGATGGAGCAATACGAGGAAATAAGCCGTTATGCCGATGAACATCCCGAACTGACACCCGATTTCATCAAGCAGCAATGGAACGATTTTGAGAACGGGAAACTTATTCTTAACAAAAGAGGTGTCAATCCGCTGGTTCACACGATTTGGAACCAGGACTGCTACTACAACGAATATTGCCCGACGGCCTACGGCGGTCCGTGCAACCGCGTTTATGCCGGCTGCGTGGCGTGCGCCATGGCTCAGGTGATGAAATACCACAACCACCCGCAACATGGTTACGGTTCACATTCCTACAATCATAGCAGCTACGGCCAGCAAACGGCCAATTTCGGCGAGACCACCTACGATTGGGACAACATGCCCGACGAAATCTTTTCGCACAACGATGCCATCGCCACGCTGATGTACCATTGCGGCGTGAGCGTCAACATGAACTACAGTCCGAGCGGCAGCGGCGCACAGTCGAAAGATGTGGAGACCGCCTTGCGCAGTTATTTCGGCTATTGCAGCGCAACTTACAGAGAGCGTTCGAAATACGAGTTCGAAGAATGGCGCGACATGGTGCGCAACGAACTCGACAATGCACGTCCCATTTATTATTCCGGAGCCAACAGCAGTGCTGGCCACGCCTTTGTCCTCGATGGCTACAATGCCAGCGACTACTATCATTTCAACTGGGGCTGGAGCGGCTACAGCAACGGCTATTATTCGCTTTACGATGTGAACGGCTGGACCAACAGCCAGGCTATGGTCGTCAACATCAGGCCGATGGTCATCAACAGCGATGAAAACGGCATCATTTACGTCAGTCCCGACGGACAAGGCGACGGTTCCTCATGGGAAAACGCAACATCGGAATTGCATTTCGCTAATGCCCGCAGCATCGACGGAGTAAAAATCTGGGCCAAGAAAGGCACCTACTACGGTGATGACACCGACCCCGAAAACGCCTTCAGCATCACCTACGGAAACCGCATCTACGGCAGTTTCAACGGCGACGAAGCCCCCGACTACGACCTCTCGCAACGCGATTTCGTCAACAATGCCTCCATCCTTGACGGCCAGAACGCGAAACGTGTCTTGAATCAAGCTTCCGCTTTCAATGCAGGAACAGCAGCCGTTTGGGACGGTTTCACCATCACCAATGGCGCAACAGGTTCTGGAGCAGGCGTTTATCTCAACGATTATGTCACCCTTTCCAATTGCACCATCGACAACAATCACGCTGACATTTACGGCGGTGGCATCTACATCAATGCGGCTTCGGGCAATGGCAAAGTCATCATTTCGAACTGCACTATCACCAACAACACCACTTCCATAGGTGCTGGCGTCTGCGACCGTTACGGAACCGTTTTCTCCAACTGCATCATTTGCAACAACACTGCTTCCACCAAGGGCGGCGGTTTGTATATCTACAACAATGCCGAACCCACTTTGAAAGGTTGCATCATCAGCAATAACACCGCTAAAAACGGCGCCGGCATGTATGCAAGAGGCAAAATGACGGTCACGAACTGCAATTTCGTGATGAACGACGCCCTTGAATCGTCGGGCGGCATATTCAGCGAAAACCGTTACAGCAAATACACGAACTGCATCGTTTGGGGCAACAAAGCCAACGGCACCGACAATCAGATTGACGGTGAAATGAAAGCCGACTATTGCGCCGTTCAAGGCAATTATGAAGGCGAAAACATGATAGTTTTATCCGCTGAAAACGATGGTGAAACGCCAGAAAATTTCGTCCGTTTCGCACAACCCGCCGAAGGCGCAGGTGCCGAATGTCACGATGCCGACTGGACCCTCATGCCGCGCAGCATCTGCCTCAATGCCGGCAAGCCAAACACCACAGGTTTAGGCGAAAATGACCTTTTCGGAAATTTCCGCATCCAAAACGGGCGCATTGAAATTGGCGCTTACGAAAGTTGTTCACCACTCAACATCATTGACCTCACCACTTGCGACAGCACCTACAATTTCAACGGCACGATTCTCACAGAACCAGGCTATTACACAACGGTTTACGAGACTCCAAATTGCGACAGCATCGTCGGTCTGAACCTGACTTTCAATCCTTCCACAATGGAAGTCACGATTTCAGGCAGCACACAAATCAATTTTGGCGAA
Source organism: Bacteroidales bacterium (assembly GCA_045628585.1). Lineage (GTDB taxonomy): Bacteria > Bacteroidota > Bacteroidia > Bacteroidales > F082 > Limimorpha. The sequence continues at coordinate 15,075 of JAZQPN010000373.1, forward strand.
AGCACCACTCTGACAGCCTCTGGCGCTGACACTTACCTTTGGTCAACAGGCGAAACAACGGCATCCATCACAGTAACGCCAACCGAAACAACAACCTACACCGTGACAGGCTACAACGATGACGGCTGCGAAGCGCAAGCCGAAATTACCGTTGAAGTGAAGTTTTCCGGCGTTGCCGAAAACAGCGTTGACGTCAAAGTCTACCCCAACCCGACCAAAGGCAACATAACCATTGAAGCTGTTGGTTTGCAACATGTAACAATATCAAACATCCTTGGGCAAACGGTGTTCACATCAGAAGCCAATAGCAATCAAATGCAAATAGACCTTAGCGATTTTCCTGATGGATATTATTTCATACAAGCACGAACCGAACAAGGCGTGATGACGCGGAAAATGGTTATTGAATAGATTTTCATGCCTTTTGGCAATCCTAAAACAAAAGCCTTGAACATACGGCCAAGGCTTTTCCGTTATACGCATAAATCAATAAGTATCACTTATTTCACCACAATCTTTTGCGCCATGCCGTTGATGTTGAGTATATAAGTGCCAGCCGTCATCCAATTGGTGCTAATGCGGCAGCCGCCGTTGATGGTCTGTCTGCTGAGCACGCGGCCCATTATGTCGATGATATGCAGCGTGTTTTTGCCTTCGCAGCTGATGACCAGTTCGCCGTTGCTGATGTAGGCAAAGTTGGATTCTGAATCTGTCACTGCATTTTCCTTGTCTTCGCTGAACATCAGCTTGAAGCGAGATGCATAATTGCTCGGTTTTGAATCAAAGGTGTAGGTTGGTGTTTCATGCTAAGCAAGTCCTTGCCTTACAGACGCTGATAAGACAAACCACTGGGTCAAAAAAGTAGGCAACATATACTTTTTGACCCCGCTCGACCTCAAAGAGGTCTCACTTCTGTTACCCTATACGAGCATAGCGGAGTGTAGGGCAGCGACATCCATCATATATGTTGGTTATGCGCATGCCCCACACTACGTAAGGGGTAACAGAAATCGCATCTCTCGAGATGCAGTCCGACAACGGACAAGACTTTGACAATCAACATAGGTCAAAAAGTATAATTACCAAAAGTATATAATTGCCGTTTTTATCGTTTTGTTTCAAAAGGTAAATAAGTGTTTTTAAGAGACTCCTGGATCAGGAGGTTTTTCATGCCGTTGTCTTATTAATCCATCTGAGAAAAAACGGGGCTTCGATTTCGTAAGTGTCTGTTTTTATGACATAACCGTTTTTTACGAGTCGTTTCAGAGAACTGAATGTGAGCGTCCTAAAAAATGTTTTTTATGTTATAGTTTTCACGACCTTCTTTCATCATCCCATTCCCATCGAGAAGCAACCCCAACAAAGCAAGGCGCTCAACACGATTGAGATGATGACAAACAGCACTGTTTTCTTTGGAGAAAGGTGGACGCCGAGGTAGCTGAAATCCTTAAACTCCTTGCGTTTCCAACTGTAGAGATTGGAACGCAGCCATGAGACGAAGGACAAGAGGTCGAGGCTTTCGTGTTCCCGGAAATAGGACTTGGTCTTCGATTCTAATGTCGGGGCATCCATCCAACTCATCGGCATGCACCAGACTACCTTTCCTTCGTTAATGCCTAAGCAAACCACAAACTCGTTTTTGTTGAGTCCCTCCCAATAGTCGCGTTGCTTCAAGGCGATTTCGGGACCTTTGTCAGCAGGAAAAAGCAAGATGAAAGCATGGATTTCGTGCGTGCTGCCTTCAAAGGCATTCAGATGCTGCAATTCAAAATTGGCGTTTCCCCAGTCGGCAGGCTTTTCCAACCCGTCGGCCACCAATACGACCTCTTGTTCAAGATGGCGTATCTTCGGATAGGCCACCAAACCCAATTCCTTGGCCAGTTTCTTCGAGATCAACGAGCCTCGGAAAATCGAGGAAGAGTCCTGCACCGGATTCTTATAGCGCTGCGTGTAGGTAGCCGTGTGCGTGTTGTATTCATCGCCATCCCAACGGCAACATTCACCGCCGCCACCGCTGACGCAATTAGGGTGATAGACAGCAATATAAGTAGTGCCCGTGCCCCATCGTCGGCACAGTTCATAGAAGTTGCCTGCGCCGACCGGATAATTTTTTCCTGTGTTCAAGATCCAGAAATATTCGTCAGGATGATGCACATACCTCACCTTACGTTCGGTATGCACATTGCCTTTCGAGTCGGTATGGCTCTCCGTATACTCCACCCTTTCGGTCCACGCAAAATGATGCTCTGTCTCGACGACATAACCACTCAGGTATTCCGTGTCGCGCGAAAGCAGATAGAAGCACAAGTATATCAATCCTTCGGCCGCTGCCGTAAAGATAAGATAGACGTACCAGGCCTCCGTGTCGGCACCGCAAAACATGGCGACGGCAAAAGCCACAAGCGGAAACAGATAGCAAACCGGATAGAGCATCTCTCTTGGAATCAGAAGTTCAGCGTCTCGTTGTCGACACGGCTTATCATCACATCATTGGTCTTGTCGGAAGCAATGACAGTATATTCGATGACGCTCTTGTTCTTGACGAACCATTTGGCAGGCATCGACTCGATGAGGGTTTCACGTTCACGGATGATGTCGAGCATACGCTGCTGGGCGTTGCTGAAATAGGTGCGTTGCACTTCAATGGCCTGCATAAGATCCTTATATAAAGATGTGTCGAAATCAGGATTCGATTCCTGAATCCATTTCATGGTCGAACCGCCGTCGTTGGCATAACGTCCGCTGATGATTTCAGGATAGATTTTCTCGAAGGTCTCGCGGTATTGTTCTGAGACGCCGGCCTTTTCCTTCAAGATTTTCCACATGGTGTCGTGGACACTGGCTATTTTCTTGTTTTGCGACTCGGCTTCCTTGCGAAGGGCTACTTCACGGTTGTTGTAACTGAAATACATGAACACGCCGATTAACACAATGGCGACGACTGCAATGAGAAGAATTGACATGGTGATTTGAGATTTAAAGATTTAAGATTTAAGGATTTAAAATTTAAAGATTCAAAAATATGTGGCAAAGTTATGGAATTATACGTTCGGTTGTCAATAGTTGCAACATTGCAACCTGATTTTTATCAGCGACTGGAAAAAACGTTAATTCTGCAAGCATGAATGAAGTGCTTCATACCGAGAAAACAATCGAAGTTAAGAAGTTGTATCAGAATACGCAATATGCTTTTGCTTTGTCACGAAAGCATCGGGCATGCGGAATCCAATCAATTTATTTCACCAGACACTCATCCAAGTCGCGGGTGATGGCTTCCTTGTCGATGTGCTGGCCGATGAAAACCAGTTTCTGCATGCGGTCTCCGTAACGGTCGTCCCAGTCGCGGCGCAAGTCGGGATTGCTGGCCATCATCTGCTTCAGTTCGTAAGGCGGCATGGTGGCGAACCACTGTCCCACCTCGCGGAGCTGAATCTGCTTGCCGGCCTGCTCGAAGATGTAGCACATGTCGTAGTCGCTCTGGAAATAGCAGATGCCTTTCACGCGGATGACATTTTTCGGCATCTTGCGGGCAACAAATTCATCGAAACGACCCATGTTGAGCGGTTCGCGGCGGTAATAGACGAAAGTGCCAATGCCGTATTCCTCCACTTCTCCACCCTCATGGTCATGGTCGTGGTGATGATGGTGATGTCCGTGCTCGTGTTCATCCTCATCGTCGTCGTCATCATGGTGATGTTCATGCTCTTCTTCCTCCTCGTCATTATCGTGGTCTTCAATCATGCGGTCTTCAACGCCACGAATCCAGCCTGCCGAACCGGCCACTTCGTCGAAATCGAAGAGATGGGTGTTCAGGATTTGGTCGAAATCGACATCGCCATAGTCGCACTCTATGATTTCAGCCGTCGGCTGCAAGGCGCGGATGATTTCCTTGATGCGTCCCAATTCCGTTGGCGACACTTCCGAAGCCTTGTTCAGCAAAATGATGTTACAGAATTCAATCTGCTGGATGACAAGACTTTCCAGATCTTCCTCACCGATATTCTCTTTCACCAGATTGTCGCCGCAGCCAAACTCGCTCTGCATGCGCAAGGCATCGACAACGGTCACGATGCAATCCAAGCGCGGCGTGCCAAATCGCGTAAAGGCGTAGGCCATTTCGGGCATGGAACAAATCGTCTGGGCAATCGGTTCCGGCTCGCAGATGCCGCTGGCTTCGATGACGATATAATCGAAACATTTCTGGCGCATGAGGTCGACGAGCTGTTCCACGAGGTTCATCTTCAAGGTGCAGCAGATACAGCCATTCTGCAAGGCAACGAGGCTGTCGTCCTCCTGGTTGACGACACCGCCCTTCTGAATGAGGTCGGCATCAATGTTGACTTCGCCTATATCGTTGACAATCACGGCAAACTTAATGCCTTTGCGGTTCGACAATATGCGGTTGACTAAAGTGGTTTTGCCACTGCCCAGATAACCTGTCAGCAGCAGCACGGGAGTTTCCTGATTCATGATCGTATGCTTAAAAATTGAAGTGCAAAAGTAACGTTTTTTCCAAAGGCAATTCCAAATAATTTGACTATCTTTGCCGCCCAACTGATTTTACGATGATAGATTTACTGAAAGACTTAAACGAGCCTCAACGTGAGGCTGTTACGACAGTGGAAGGCCCTGTGATGGTGATTGCAGGCGCAGGTTCAGGCAAGACACGCGCCCTCACCTACCGCATCGCCTACATGATTAGCGAAGGCATCGACGCGTTCAGCATCATGGCCCTGACCTTCACCAACAAGGCGGCACGCGAAATGAAGGAACGCATCATGCAACTCGTCGACGCCAGCGAAGCACGCAACGTGTGGATGGGCACTTTCCACTCCATTTTCGCCCGCATTTTGCGCATCGATGCCGAAAAGATAGGCTTCACGGCCAATTTCTCCATCTACGACACTGATGACTCAAAGGCACTTATCAACCAGATTCTGAAAGACTTGCAACTCGACCCGAAGGCCTATCCCGCCAAGCAGGTGCTTTCGAGAATATCATCGGCAAAATCGAGCCTTTACTCGCCTGAAGACTATGCCAACGATGCCGAAATCCAGGAAGCCGACCGCAAGGCCAACAAGCCGCTCATCGGGCAGCTTTTCAAGCTCTACAACGAGCGCATGCACCGCGCCAACGCCATGGATTTTGACGACATCCTCTATTTCACGAATGTGCTTTTGAGAGACAATCCCGATGTCTTATATAAATACCAGAACCATTTCAAGTACATTCTGGTCGACGAGTATCAGGACACCAACTATGCGCAATACCTTATCATCAAGCGCATTGCGGCTTTGTTTGAGAACATTTGCGTGGTCGGCGACGATGCCCAGAGCATCTATGCCTTCCGTGGCGCCAACATCCAGAACATCCTCAATTTCAAGAACGATTATCCCGACTACAAGCTGATTCGCTTAGAGCAGAATTACCGCTCGACGCAGAACATCGTCAACGCCTCAAACGACATCATTGCGCACAACAAGGACCAAATCAAGAAGAAAGTATGGAGCGACAAGGAAGCCGGCGAACTCATCGGTTTGCTGCACGCTGCCTCCGATACCGAGGAAGGCACTTTGGTAGCCAATTCCATTTTCGGCTACAAGATGCAGCGTCAGCTCGACAATAAGGATTTTGCCGTGCTTTACCGCACCAATGCCCAGTCGCGTTCCATCGAAGACGCCTTGCGCAAACAGAACATACCTTATAAGATATATGGCGGCCTCTCGTTCTACGACCGCAAGGAAGTGAAAGACCTGCTGGCCTATTTCCGCGTGGTCATCAACCCTGAAGACGAACAGGCTTTGCTGCGTATCATCAACTATCCGGCACGCGGCATCGGCAAGACAAGCATCGAGCGCCTGATGGTGACGGCAAACCAATACAACACAAGCATTTGGCGTTGCATCACCAACAACGTGTTTCCGCAGGATTTCAATATGGGCACCATCAACAAGATCCGCGACTTCGCCATCATGATTCAGAGTTTCCAGAGCCTGCAATCGAAAATGTCGGCCTTCGACCTCGCCAAACACATCACCAATTCAATCGGGCTTATCAAGGTTTTGAAGGAAGACGATTCCCCTGAAGGCGTTTCGCGTGTCGAAAACATCGAGGAACTGCTCAACGCCATCATGGAATTCAGCGACAAGCAAGTCGACGAGACCACAGGCGAAACCGCCCGCGTCGATTTGGTGCAGTTCATGGAAGATGTCGCCCTGCTTACCGACAGCGAAATGAAGAAAGACGAAGGCGAAGCCGATTGCGTCAGCCTGATGACCATTCACTCCGCCAAAGGCCTTGAATTTCCTTACGTTTACGTGGTCGGCATGGAAGAAAACCTTTTCCCTGGCATTCTCAGTCTCAGCACGCGCGAGGAACTGGAAGAGGAACGCCGGCTGTTCTATGTAGCCGTCACCCGCGCCATGACAAAACTCACTTTGAGTTATGCCGAGACGCGTTACCGTTACGGCAACCTCACCCTCAGCGAGCCATCACGTTTCATCTCGGAAATCGGCAGCAGCCTCATCGAGCAGACACGAAAGGCTTCATTCAGAGGCACTTCATCGGGGCCAAGCCTGAGAGGTTTCGGCACACGCCAAAGCGAAAATCCGAGACGCACTTTTGAAAAGATTGACACGACAACGCGCTCAACTTCATCATACTACACCTCGGGCGGAAGCGCAAATGCCGCTGCATCAGCCGATTTCGAGCCATCGAATCCCGATTTGTTGCAGG